>JANQKA010000776.1 GCA_028281405.1 Hasllibacter sp.
GCGATGAGCGTGTCCCGTTCCCGCATGAACGCATCGAGGGATGACGCGGAATCCCGTCGCCTTCCCTCGCGTGTACCGGGCGCGCATGAATGCCGTCCATGCCTTCGGTTTCACTTCGCGCGCCAAAACATCCCCACATGGGATTCGGACGGGTGGTTCCGCCACACCCGGCGAACGCAAGGTCACGCTCCGCGACAGCCGCGGAAAACTCCCAGCGGCGTGGCTCCGAATTCGACCGCCGCTCCCGGAGCGGATTTCGGTCCCCACCTTCGGGCGCTCCGTCGCGCCGAATTCGGCGCCGCTTTCCCACCCACTCGGGAAGCCATCGCAATCCAATGATCGACTTTCACGCCGACTTCAAACCAGCTTCCCGCGCGCGGGGGACGGGGCTTTCCCAACGCCGAAGCCGTCGGCGGTTCCCCCGGCTTCCCAAGCGCGGGCGCCGGAAATCCGGAGACTTGGGCGTGAACACAACGATGGTTGACGATGGTGATCGGCGTCCTTCCTCGAATCGCGTTGACCACCACTCGGCTCCCGCCACTAATTCCATCAAAGCGCCCGCGCGCGGGCGCCGGTGACGCCGTTCCGTCGATGCCGTCGGGGAGGTCGCCTCGGCTTACCGAGCGCGGGCGCGGGGACTCCGGAGACTTTGGCGTGAACACACGACGGTTGACGATGGTGAATCGGCGTCCTTCCACGAATCGCGTTGACCACCACTCGGCTCCCGCCACTGATTCCATCAAAGCGCCGGCGCCCAATTCCCGGCCTTTGTCCGGCCGAATCACCCCGCTACCCGCGATTCCCGCGTCCTCCCGACCGCCCGCGGACCCGCCGGCTCGGGATCCGCATCTTCATCGAGGCGATGGCCCCGCGTCATTGAAGCGCGCGACCCTGAACGCGGCCACAGCGGAGTCCTCCGCAGCGAAATCCAACCCGGCCCCTTGACCTTCCCGAACGCCGGGACCATTTGACGGATGTTCCGGAACACGAGGTGACCCGATGCTCGAACTCAATCCCGACGGCGCAGCGGCCCCCGCCCCCATCAAGGAAGGCTCCGACGCCTCCTTCGCGAAGGATGTGCTCGAAACCTCGCGTCAGGCGCCCGTCATCGTCGATTTCTGGGCGCCGTGGTGTGGCCCGTGCAAGACGCTCGGCCCGATGCTCGAGGACGCGGTGACCAAGGCCAAGGGCGCGGTCAAAATGGTCAAGATCGACATCGAGCGGCACCAGGCCATCGCCGGACAACTGGGCATCCAATCGATTCCAACCGTCTACGCCTTCTGGCAGGGCCAACCCGTCGACGGCTTTCAAGGCGCGGTCGGAGCCCGGGAAATCCAAGACTTCGTCGACCGCGTGGCGGCGCTCGCCGGAGGCGGAGGCGACGAAGGAATCGAGGAGTACGGAGAGGCCGCCGAGCGGATGCTGGAGGAGGGCGACGCGGTCGGCGCCGCTCAGATATTCGCGGCCATGCTGGCGGACGATCCGGAGAACGCCGCCGCCTACGCCGGCTTGATCCGGGCCAACATCGCGTTGGGCGAGCTGAGACAGGCCCGCGGCATCCTGGACAGCATCCCCGGGGAGATCGCCTCGGCGCCGGAAATCGAAACCGCCCGCGCGCGGTTGGACATCGCCGAGCGGGCCGCCAGCGCGGGTCCGGTGGACGACCTTCGGAGGTCGGTCGACGCCAATCCCGACGATCACAAGGCCCGGTTCGACCTCTCCCTCTCGCTCCACGCGTCCGGCGACGTGGGCGGAGCGGTCGACCAGCTGCTCGAATTGCACCGCCGCGACGGCGACTGGAACGACGGAGCCGCGAAGTCCCAGCTGTTCAAAATCTTCGACACGCTCAAGCCGCAGGATCCGATCGCCTTGGCCGGTCGGCGCAGGCTGAGCTCGATGATATTTGCCTGATGCTTTCCGCGGGCTAAATTCCGAGTCATGCTGAACGCGGCCGACCTGCCCGACACGATCCCCATCTTCCCTCTGTCGGGGGCGTTGATGCTGCCGCGGTCGCGGTTGCCGCTGCACATCTTCGAGCCGCGGTACCTCTCGATGCTCGACGACGCCCTGAAGACGTCCCATCGGTTGATCGGCATGATCCAGCCATGCGAGGTGCCGGAATCGGAGGCTCCGCGCCTGCACCGGATCGGATGCGCCGGCAGGGTGACCGCGTTTTCGGAAACCGAGGACGGCCGCTACATGATCACCCTCACCGGCATTTCCCGGTACCGCATCGTCAAGGAGACCGAAGGATTCACCCCCTACAGGCGGGTGGAGGCGTCGTGGGCGGGATTCGACAAGGATCTCGGCCACGCGGAACGGGACACGGGTTTCGACCGGGATCAATTCTTCGACCTGCT
>JANQKA010000779.1 GCA_028281405.1 Hasllibacter sp.
GTGAGGGCATGGCCATCGGCGTCGCCGAACGCCGCCGTCAAATCAATCGGCGTTCGAATCGGCTCATATTGCGTCACCGTCAATTCCGGGAATCCCACCGTTTCATCGAAATCCGGCCTGGTGTTCTCCGCGAATTCAATTCTCTTTGAAACTGATTCCCCGGCGACATCCCTCGCGCTCACCTCCACGCGCAGCCCCTCCGGATCGCGGGAAAGCGTGCCCGAAAGCACCCCGGTTCCGGAATTCAATTCCAACCCCGCATCGGACAGCGCTCCGATGGGCACTCCATCCGCGTCGATCAGCGCGCCTTGGTATGATAGTTCATTGCCGAGCGCTTCACCGTCGTCTTGGAAGAATTCCGCGAATTGAATCGGTGTTATCTCCAGGCCATTTTTCGCGAACGTGTCCGGCGTCGGAGCGTCCGGCACGATTGTCGGAGGCGAATTCGTATACAATTCGATTTCGGCCACGGTCTCGATGCCGTGTTCGTCGGTCGCGGTGACGGTGAGCGTGTTCCGGGTGTCCGTTCCCGAAAAACCCGTGAAAGTCCCCGATATCATGTTGTTGGCGAAACTCAATCCGGTTCCATCAAGTCCATCCACGGAAAACGTCAATTCCGCCCCCGTGTCGGGATCCTCGAAACCCGCCGCGACGTCGACCTCCCGTATCGCGGCTCCCATTTCGACGGGTATTCCGCCCAATGGCGACGACGTCGAAAGCGCAGGCGCCGAATTGACGTGAACGACGAAGCTCGGAATGAGTCCCCAGTCCCTCACGCTGTCGCTGCCCGCCCTGTTCGGGTCCGAAGCGAGTCCAAAATTCGCGTACCTGACGTCCGGTCCTTCGTCGGACACCCTCAGAACGATTTCGAACGCCTCGTCTGTGTACCGCCCGTCCCCCGATCCGGAATAGGATTCCGAGAACGTTCCCGTTATCAGCCCGCCACCAAGTGACAGTCCCAGTTCCCTGTCGAGTCGCCCCCAACTGCCATCGTCACTGGGGTTGTCGGGCACCCCCAGCCTTCCAACCCAAGCTTGGTGGGTCAGCGGATCGTTGTCCGGGTCGTTGAACAGTGCCCTTATGTCGAACGGCGTGATCTCCCTCCCTTTCGTGAACACCACGGCGCCGTCCGGGAGGATTCTGGTCTCGTTCTCGTCACCGGTGTCCCGCAATCGTTCAATCAATATTTGGGGATCCCGGTTTTCCTGCCCGGGAATTGGTTCCACCGCGGTCACGGTGAAGGTCTGCTCTCGGGTCGCGCCGTTTCCGTCACTGGCTTCGACGGTGATCCGGTGGGATCCCTCGTCGTCGATGGTTCCGGTGATCAAACCTGTCGAATTGTCATATTCCAAGCCGATCGAATCGAGCGACCCGCGCTGGGACCCCACCTCGAATGTGAATGTCAATTCGCCGCCGTCGGGATCGTTGAAGGCGCCGTCCACCGCGATCGGAGTAATCGGGCCATCCGTCAACACCGTTCTGTCCTGGAGTGTGAACAGCGCGTTTTCCGGACGGGTGATCACGTCGAGGGTGTAGGTGTGTTCGGTGGATGCGCCGCTTCCACCGGGGTCCGTCGCCGTGATCACGATCACGACCGGCCCGAGTTCGAGGGGAGTTCCATTTATCACTCCGCCGCGGTCCACCGACAGGCCGGTTCCCTCCAATCCGTCCACTTCGATGATTATGTCGTCACCCTCCCCGTCCACGAACCACCCCCGCAATTCGATTGGGGTGATGGGAACACCGGGAAAGCCATTGTCTTCTTCGCGCGCCAGGAACGTGACGAGGGGAGGCCTTTGCGGCACCTCCACCGTGAGCGTATAGCTGTGCGAGACATCGTCGTAGGTCACCCCGGAGCCGGCATCGTCCGAGGCGGTGACCGTGATCACGAATACGCCCTCGGTGTCGGGAGCGGCCGTGATCCGGCCGCTCGCGGAGTCGATCGACAATCCGGCGACCGTTCCGCCCGCCACCGTGTGCGAATAGGTTCTCGGTCCGCCGCCTTCGAACCATCCGTCCGCTTCGATGGGCGTGAACGCGTTTTCGGTCGAAAACGTGCTTCCCGTCGGCGCTGTCGGCGCGAGGCCGATCGCGGGTGTGTCGAATGTAAGCGAGGTCACCGGCGTGTCGTCTCCCGATCGGCCTCCGAACCGCAGAATCTCGATGCCCGTCAACGTGTCGCGGCCTTCGTCGGTCCCGGGGGCGTTGGTTTTGTCCAGAACGATTGTCCGGACCCCGCCTCCATCCGCCGGCGTCTCCCGCCAGATTCTGTAATTCGACCGGGGGTCGGCGTAGATCACCGTGTCGTCGCCCCCGCCGCCGTCGATCACGTCATTCCGAATTCCGTTCACCAACAGGTCGTCTCCGGACGTGGGCGAATCCGCCTCCTCGACGGTGATGTTGAATTCCCGCGACGAACTGGCCCCTTCCGCGTCCGTGGCGGTGACCCTGATCCTCATGACTCCCGCCGAGACCGGAGCGCCCATGATCATCCCGTCCCGCGACATCAACCCGGAGTCCGCCAAATCCGACCCGTCGGCCATCTCCACCACGAAGGTCATCGCCGTTCCTTCGGGATCCGCGAACGCCGAGGCCAAATCCATGGGCGCGATCATCAGCCCCGCCACCGCGGCCATGTTTTCGGGAAGGGGCGCGTTTCCGGCCACGGGCTTTTCGTTCGCCGAAATGATGATCCTGTGCTCGACCGAGCCGCCGCCCTCGCCGTTTGTCACGGTGACGACGGCCGTCACGTTTTCCGTCCCGGAAAATTCGCCCGTGATCTCGTTGGTCGTTTCGTCGAACGACAACCCGTGGCCGGTTCGACTGAACTCCACCGCGTAGATCAGATCGTCGCCGCCCTCGTCGGGATCGCCGAATCCGCCGGTGACATCGATCGCGTCGATCGCCTCTCCGACCACCACGTTCCGATTGCCCGACAACAGGGAGGTGTCGACCGTGGGTCTTCCGCCGCTTTGCGCCGGAGTCTCCGCCGTTATGGTGAAGCTCCTCACGAGCGGATCGCCGCTCCCGTCGTCGACGGTGACGATAATAGTCACGGTTCGGGCTTCGTCGAGGCGTCCAACGATTCGGTTCCCGCCGTCGAGACTCAGGCCGACCGAACTCAGTTCCCCGCCATTCTCCAGCATCGCTCCGAAACTCGACGTTTCGTCGGCGCCCGCGAAGTACGCCGCGGGAAGGTTGATCGGAACGATTTCCGTTCCGGCGTCCACCGTCAGGTCCGTGTTGGGATGGCCCGTATCCCCGGGGGCTCCGCCTCCTTGGGTAGAACTCCCTCCGCCTCCACCGCAGCCCGCCAGCGCGGCGGCGGCGGCCAACATTCCGGTGTTCGTCCCGGCGCCGCTTCGAACCATGAGCGCTCCGACCCGGGGCCGATCGCCCGGGTCCGCCGATCCGTGGCGTCCCGGCCCCGCGGCTTTGCCCGGGGAAACGCGTCTCCCGGCGCTTTCGGTCCCCGGATCACGCTCGGGGGATGAATGAAAATCGTTACGCATCTCGCACTTCACCGTCTCTCACCGGTGTCGCCGGGCACCCCTAATTCGCTGCGGGGCACCTTCCCGCGAATCACCAACTCTCATTACAAAGTATCATATTTGTAACATATTTTCAATTTTTTTTATCCATAAAAATAAAGGAATTTACCTCGTGAACGATTTTTTCCGAGGTGTTTCGGGCGAAAATTGAACGGCTGTCCGCCGACGAGCGAATCATCGACCGGGACGACCCGCGCGCCCCGGACGGGCCGACGCGCGGAAGGCGAGGCCGAATTCAGCCGTCAAGGGTCCATTCCCGGTCATACGGGTCACCCGGGACGCCCGAACGGGTGAATCGGCCGGTGCCACCCCAATCCGCGCGGCACGGTCGTCCGGCACCGGGCCCGCACGATTGAGCGGCCGCGTTCTCACCGGAATCCGCCTCCCGAAACGGTTGGAGCTCCCGTCGATCTCCGGGGAGCGCGATCATCCGACCGACCGGGTCTCGTCCGCGTCTCGGTCGGTCGTCCCCACCGCGCGGACCGCGGTATTCCGGGAACCCGACCAACCCCGCCCGCCCACGTCCCGACCCGTCGAATCTCCAATCCCGCCGGACCGCGGCGGCGCGGACGGGGAGGGACGGGCAAGGCCCTCGGCGGCGATCGCCGCGCCGGGGCGCGGGCCGGGAATATCGTCCTCAAGGCTTGGCCGACACGGAC
>JANQKA010000589.1 GCA_028281405.1 Hasllibacter sp.
AGATCGTCGACGACCCGGGGCTTCTGCGGGAGGTCGCGGGATTGGTCGAATGGCCAGTGGTGCTGTCGGGCGCGATCGGCGACCGGTTTCTCGACCTGCCTCCGGAGGTGCTGCGGACCTCGATGCGGGAGCACCAGAAATTTTTCTCCATGCGGGATCCGCGAACGGGCCGGATCGTGAAATTCGCGACGGTGGCCAACCGCGGGACCGCCGATGGAGGAGCCACCATCCTTAACGGAAACGGGCGGGTGCTCGCCGCCCGCCTCGCCGACGCGGCGTTCTTCTGGGAGAACGACCTTGCCGTGGCCCGGGCGGGCATGGGCGATTGGCACGAGGCGCTGGAGCGCGTGACCTTCCACGCGAAACTCGGCACGCAGGCTGAGCGGATCGCGCGGATCGCGGCGCTGGCGCGGAACCTGTCGTCTCGGACGGGGGCCGAACCCGGCGCGGCGGAGGAGGCGGCGCGGGTGGCCAAAGCCGATCTGGCCTCCGAGATGGTCTACGAATTCCCCGAACTTCAGGGGGTCATGGCGGGTTACTACGCGGAGGCGGCGGGGCTCGCGCCGGGGATCGCCGCCGCCTGCGCCGAGCATTACCGGCCGCTGGGCCCTTCCGACGACGCTCCGTCGGAGCCGCTGTCGGTGACGGTCGCCCTGGCGGACAAGATCGACACGTTGGCGGGGTTCTGGGCGATCGACGAGAAGCCCACGGGTTCGAAGGATCCCTTCGCCCTGCGCCGCGCGGCGCTCGGGGTAATCCGCTTGACGATGGAGAACGGTTTGCGGTTGCCCTTGCGGCGGTTTCTGGAGGCCCAGATCGCGCGCGTCCGGGTCGGCGGCGCCGGCGGCGAACGGATCGAGCAGTTCCTGTCGGCCTGGACCGTGGCGGATCCATCCGAGCCGACGGGTTCCGGAGCGGATAAATCGTCCGCGGGGCGGGGCGCGGGCGGCATGGACGCGGTCGGATCCCTGGCGGAGGCGGCCCGGGCCGCGGGCATCGATTTGCCGCCTGAGGCGGCCGGGGAGGATCTTTCCGTTGTCGACGACCTCGTTTCCTTCTTTCACGACCGCTTGAAGGTGTTCCTCAGGGACCGGGGAATCCGCCACGACGTCATCGACGCTGCGCTTGCCATGCCCAACGCCGACGACTTGGCGCTTTTGGCCGCGCGGGCCGGTGCGGCGCAGTCATTCCTCGGAACGGACGACGGCGTGAACCTCGTTCTGGGCTTCAAGCGGGCGAACAACATCCTGATTCAGGCCGAGGAGGCCGACGGCGTGGAGTATTCCTACGGCCCCGACCCGAATCTCGCGGAGGCTTCGGAGGAGAAGGCCCTGTTCGAGGCGATGGACGCGGCCGAGCCGCGGATTTCGGCGGCGATGGAGGGCGAGGATTTCGCAGTGGCGATGTCCCTGATGGCGGGGTTGCGGGCTCCCATCGACGCGTTTTTCGAGGCGGTTCAGGTGAACGCCGACAACGAAATTCTGCGGCGCAACCGCCTGAACCTGCTGCACCGGATCAGGTCGCTCGTGATGGGTGTGGCGGACCTATCGAAAATCGAAGGGTGAGCTCCGGCGCGCCGGGCTCCCGCCGGAACCCGGTCGTCCGACGCCGGATCGGGTGAATTGAGCGCCGGCGACTTGGATTTGAACACCACACCGGTTGATGACGGTGGTCGGCGAACTTCAACGTCCCGCGTTGATC
>JANQKA010000837.1 GCA_028281405.1 Hasllibacter sp.
ACGGCGGCTTCATTATTCTCGGCTCCGCGGACGCCTCGCCCGGCTTCGGACCTGGAGCGGCACTCGCGGTCCGGTTCCCCATCCTCCGGCTCCGCGGACGCCACAACCGGCTTTGGATTTGGGGCGGACCCGCGGCCTCATACCCCGCGGCTGATTCCTCACTCTCCGGCGGAGTTGGACGACTCACCCGATTCGGATTCGGAGCCGCTTCCGAGGTCTACTTCCCCGATCGGCGGCCTCTTTGTCCCCGGCGCAGCGGACGGCTTCAATGGCTTCGGAATCGCATCGGCCTCAATGGACTGCATCTCCTCGGCGGCGGCTTCATACTCCGTCGCCTCGGACGCATCGACGGGCTTCGAACCTGGGGCGGCGTCCGCCATTTGTATCCCCACGACGACTTTCCATCCTTCGCCGCCGCCCACCCCGATTCCCGCGCGCACGGTTGAGGGTCGGATCGGACGCTCGACGACGATGGTCTCGTGACTGGCCCCCGCGCGCGCAGTTGAGGGTCGGGGCGTCCGCTTCGAGGATCGCCGGGTGATTCGTTTCGCTGCGGCGTTGCTTCATTATTCCTGCTTCGGTTCAAAATCCGACCAAATTCAACTGGATTCGGGTGACCGCCAGTATCGCCCAGCCCTTCACCCTTCCCGGTTCGAATCCTTCTCAGTCTTCCCGCCTCCGACCCTCTTCCCATTCCTCCGCGACGCAATCTCCTCCCGACACTCTGCTGGGACCAGCTCCTCCCGCCCCGCGCCGTCGTGTCCTCCCTTCCGGTCCAAGTCTCCGTGAATTGTGACATGTGGAGGATCCAGGACGAATTTTCTTCCACGTTTGGGCGCGGGAGGGGATTCACGCCGCCTGAATGACATGATTCACAGGGGGCCCGGTCATCGGCATGGACTTCAACCATGGTCAAGGCCCATCCCCTCGAATTCAGGAAACGCGCGCCTGCGCAGGCGCACTCCTGCATGTCCCAGGCGAAAGCCGCCGCCGAACTCAAGACTTCGAAGACGTTCGTCCAGATCGTTCTCGCCCGTCACAAACTCACGGGTTCGGTGCTCCCGTCCGAAAAGCGTGGCCACCGCGGGAGAAACTTGACGCCCGAACATCAGGGGGGCCGCGTGGCATCTCCGCCGTGGAACCGGACCTGACCACGGATCGGGCGCGGGACCGATTGAATGAGGTCTGGGGAGGCGAAGCGAGCAAGACCACCGTCTTGACGCGGGCTGACGAAAGTGGGCCACGAACACACGCGCCGCGGTCTCGCCACCGGAGGGAATCTCCTGGTTCATCGAAGGAGGCGCCCTCCCCATCGCCGAAACCGAAAAATGCCGCAAATGTGGCCGCGGCCGAACGAGTGCGCCGTCTAGAAACGGCCACGGTCCCGGATGAGGAGGGCTTCTCATGGTTGAAGTTCAAATTCGAGGCGGAACGTCCCCACGGGGGGCGCCCGCTCAAGGCTTGAGGCCAAACCAATGATCGCGGCGGACGCGCAATTTCCGTCCTCCGAGTGGTCGGACTCATTTGAATCCAATACCGAATCCGACTCGTCCCTCCCCGCCCGCCGCTGGATT
>JANQKA010000846.1 GCA_028281405.1 Hasllibacter sp.
CGAACATCTCCTTAGCGGGGGCGGACGGATAGCCGGCGTAGGTCTTTTGTATGGCGATCTGGTCGACGATGAATTTCGCGTCGTGCCAGACTCCCCAGATGAAGGACGACCCGCGCCGGGTCTGCCAGGGAAGTCCCACATAGTACAGGCCGGGTTCGTCGGAAACGCCGCGCTGATGGACGGGGCGACCCCGGTCGTCTCGCGAACCGACCTTCAGCCACCCGAAATCGAAGGCGAACCCCGTGGCCCAAATGACCGTCCCGATGCCCTCCCGCTCCAGGTCGAGTTCAAGGATGGGAGTGGTCACGCACCCGGGATCCGGCGGAAGATCATGAGCCTCCGGTTCCGGAGGCAGGTCAAGGCCGAATTTCTCGATGTGCGCGTCGGCGGCCCGCATCAGGGACAGGTGGCTTTCGTCGCCTTTCGCGAGGTTTTCCCGCAAATCAGAAGCGAACCGCAGCTTTCCGCCGTCGTATCCGGCGGTCATCCCCAACAGCGTCATTCCCTCGCGGGCGAGGACGCGGAAATCCACCGTCCGGCCGCCGTCGGCGCCGCTCACGGCGATGGTGACATGCTCGGTGCCGGGATTCGGCGTGTCCTTGTTCCAAAGGCCGAGAACCCCCAGCCACCAGACGAAATCCCTCCCCCGGTACCGGCGGAACGGCCGGTCGTGCGGCCCGATGGACAAGTGGACGTCGCGGCCCGCCTTCATCAGTTCCTCGGCGATCTGCGCCCCGGAAGACCCGCCGCCCACGATCAGAACGCCGCCTTCGGGCAGTTGTTCGGGATTCTTGTAACCCGTCGAGTGGATCTGCTCCGGGCCCGCGTCGTCGGGTATGATCGGCGGGATCACGGGACGCTGGAACGCTCCGGTGGCGGCGACGACGCTCCCCGCCTCGACGACGCCCTTGGAGGTCTCGACCCGGAAGCCCATTCCGCCCTCCAGCCTATCGACCGCGCGCACGTCGACTCCGGATCGAATCGGCGCGTTGAAGGAATCTGCGTAGGCGACGAAATAATCGGCGACGGCCTCCTTGCCGGGAAACGCGTCCCCGTCGCAGGGGAATTCCATGTTGGGGAAGCGGTCGTGCCAAGCCGGTCCGTTCATCACCAGGGAATCCCAGCGTTCCGACCGCCAGCGCTCGGCGATCCGGGCGCGCTCGAACACGACGTGGTCCATGCCGCGTTTGGATAGGTGCTCGCTCGTCGCGATTCCCGCTTGGCCGGCTCCGACGACAACCGTGTCGAATCTCTCCAAAGCCGCTCCTCCGCGTCCAATCTCCGCACGGTCGGATACCACTTCCCGCGATCCGACGCCAACGACGAAAGCCCGAGGACCGGGATTGACCCCGGCGGGTGGATCGCGAATATCCAAGTGGGCGGAGGGTCGGCCTACGCATACGCCGCCGTGGGCCGGAATTGGATGCTCCGCGTCGCCGCCCAAGGACTGGGAGAGCATTCCATGGCGCACGAACGCATCCGCAAATTCAACACCCGCGACACCTATCCCGAGCAGAACCTCGACAACGACCTGTGCCACGCGGTCGTGACCCGCGGGGGCAGGACGGTCTGGCTCAGGGGGCAGTGCCCGCAGAACCTCGACGACGCGAAGAACATCGAGAGCCACGATCCGGCGGAGCAGACCCACGAGGTCATGCGGAACATCCGGCAACTGATCGAAGAGGCCGGAGGATCGATGGATCACCTGGTGAAAATCGTCGTCTACATCACCGACACGCGGCACCGGGAGGCGGTCTATCGAACGATGGGCGAATACATAGAAGGCGTGCATCCGGTGTCGACGGGGCTCGTCGTGCAGGCCCTCGCGCGTCCCGAGTGGCTCGTCGAAATCGACGCGACCGCCGTCATTCCGGACTGACCGATGACTTTTTCCCTCGTCGCCCGTTGCGCCGAAACCGGCATGTTCGGCGTGGCGGTGTCCTCTTCGTCGCCCGCCGTGGCCGCCCGGTGCTCCCATGCCCGGGCGGGCGTGGGCGCCGTGGCCTCGCAGAACGTCACGGACCCGACGCTCGGCGGGCGGACCCTCGACCTGATGCGGAAGGGACTGACCGCCGCCGAATCGCTCGCCGAGGTGAAGCGCGGAGCCCGGTTCATCGAATACCGCCAGATCCTCGCGGGGGTCCTGGCCGGGCGGACGGCCGTTCATTCCGGATCCGAAACGCTAGGAGTGTGGGGCCAGGCCGAAGGGTGGGATGTGGCGTCGGGAGGCAATCTTCTGGCGAACGAAGACGTGCCCAGGGCCATCGTCGATGGGTTCGAGTCGACCGCGGGACATTTGGGAGACCGGCTCGTCTCCGCGCTGCGCGCTGGATTGGCTGCGGGAGGCGAGGCCGGACCTGTGCGCTCGGCGGGAATGCTTCTCGTCGACAATGTGAGTTGGCCCGTGGCCGACCTGCGGTGCGACTGGACCGAGGACTGTCCCATCGAGGCCGTGGCCACCGCTTGGAGCGTCTACAAGCCGCAGTTCGACGACTACATCCAACGCGCGGTCGACCCAACCGCCGCGCCTTCCTACGGCGTTCCCGGCGACGAGTGAGGGCCGCCCCGGCTTCGCGACGACGACGTCGAACCGACTGTCCGCGGCGCGCATCCGCCCCGCGGACGCAATGTCCGGCGGCGGCGCATCGGGACGACGGTCTCTCAGCGCCACCGTGGCCGCGCAAATGACGGCGATTGTGAACATCGTCCGAATCGAGGGCGGTGGAGCGGCCCGCTTCGATCGGATTGGTTTCGGACGGTCCGGCGCCCCCCACGCGGGCGGTTTCCCAACGCCTCGGTGAACATGGGCCGCGTCGGGACATACCGAAGCCCTTCGTGGACACGCGGTCGACAATGGGCGCAACGCCGATGCCGCGGTCGGGGGTCGACCGGCCCGCCAATCCGAACATGTTGGCGGGGATGGCAATTCCATCCCGGACATGCGGCGTTCATCCTCCCGGTCTGAAGCGATTCCGCGGGGAACGACCGGCCGCCGACTACAAGCCGCCAGCCAGTGGGCATCCGACTCCTGGGTCACAAAGCCGGACGAGCCTGGCGGGTTCTCCCAAATCCGCCGGAGACCCGGATGGAGGGTTGTTCCCGGCGAAGGAAATGCTTAATTGACGGAAGAGACAATCCCATCGGGATTTCCAAAATCCACCCGTGACGTGGCTGGGGGGTTGTTTCCGGCGAAGGGAAAGATATGTATGACGTAAGGGAATCGCCAACGGGAGACGGAAGATGGAAAAGCGCGAAATTGTGCTCGCGGCGTTCGCCGCCGGGGGTGAGAACGCGGGGTATTCCCCGGTCCAGGTTCAGAAGATCCTCTTTCTGATCGATCGCAAGGCGGCGGACCACGTCGGAGGGACGCACTTCGACTTCGTGCCTTACGACTACGGCCCGTTCGACCGCAGTGTGTACGACGTGATCGACGGGCTCTGGGCTGAAGGACTGGTCGAAAAGCGGGATTTGGGCCGGTACAGGGAGTACGTCCTGACCCCCGAAGGCTACAAACGCGGACTCGCCAAACTCGATGGGTTGGGCGATACGGCGGCAACCTACCTCAGGCGCTTGGTCGAATGGGTAAGGAGTCTCACCTTCCGGCAGCTGGTGTCGTCGGTGTACAAGATGTACCCCCACATGCAAATCAACAGCATCTTCCGCGCATGACGGTCGTTGTCGCCTTCCACTGCACCGACGGGGTCGTTGTCGCCTCCGACAGCATGATATCCCAAGATTACGGTGATTCTCCCCTCGCGCAGCACTTGGGGAGGAAGCTGTTCGTGATCGAAGACCGGCAAATCTACGCATATGCCGGTGATCAAGGCCTCGGCGAGAGATTCAGGAATGTGGCCGGAGGTCCATTTT
>JANQKA010000858.1 GCA_028281405.1 Hasllibacter sp.
CGTTTCGAGCGGCGTGACGATGCTCGCGCCGGCCACCGCCCGGTCTCCGCCGGGCACGGCGAACACGGAGATTTCGGCCACGGGCACGCCGTTGGGATCCTGCAGGAGCTGGTAGACTTGGCAGGGGTCGGGGCCTTCGGCGGCCCGCGCGCACCGGACGGTCCAGTCCGAAATGACTTCAAGGGTGTAGATGTCGCCCACGGCCCCGGCTTCATCGGGACCGGGCTGGCTTCCGCCGGGCGCGGGTCCGGGCGCCGCGGGCGACTGCCCGCCGATCCCGCCGGTTTCCTGAGTCCAAGCGGACCCCGCGGTGATGACGAGGAACAACGCGGAGAGTTTGAGGATGTCGGTCATGGCGTCCTTCATGTCTGGCCGGGCACGGCGAGTCTAGCGCACAGGCGGCGGGATGTCAGCCACCTCGGTGAAATTTTGGTGGTGGGTGGTGGGTTACCTCCACGAACAATTCGACGCTTTGTAACGTCGGGTTGGCCGATTCGGAATGCGCCATGAGAACGGCGGCTTGATGATCGATTGCCGGTGGATCCTTGGATGTGATGTTGCGGCGAAGACGTTATTTTCCGGTTTGTATCATGCGTACGGAACCATGTTGGGAGGGACACGCCGCTCTTCTGCGCTTGACGGTGGACAAAATTTGGTGTCTTGTCCCAACCGGAGACGGGACGGAGGAACCGGCATCCTTTTCAACAGCGGTGTTGGAGGCCTCCATCGTGTTTGAGGCGGATGCGGACGTGACGGTGGGTGGGAGATGACGTACATTTCAGCCGTTGGAGGCGGTGTGGGGAGCCATCGTTGGTTTGACCTTGTGCCTGAAGATGGCCACCTTCGGGCGGCGGACAGGGGGCGCGGTGGCATGTTGCCGGTCGGTACGGCCCGCGCGGACTGAGATGGCGTCGGGCGGGAGATGATGGACCTCTTCGGCCGATGCTGGGCGGCGCGGAATGAGACGGCGGTTCCTTGAGGCCGCGCGGAACAGATGATCGGGTCGCTGAGCGACGATATCCTCCTCCTGTTGGGAGGGGCAAAGGAGACGACGAATGTTGAGATCGATTCATGTCGACGGGTTCAAATCCCTCATCAATTGCTCGGTCGTTTTGCGGCCAGGGGTCAATATTTTGATTGGTGCCCAAGGCGCCGGAAAGTCGAACATTCTCATGTTTATGGCATTCCTTTCGGCAATGTTCACGCGGCCCGCAGTCGAAGCTGTTTATGAATTCGGTGGTGTCGGTCGAATTTTCTCGAGGACCGCGATGCACGGACTCGGGAGAAAAATTAGCGTCCGCCTCGCCGGGGGAGGGATTTATCGCGCGCGATTCGGCGCGAAAAATTCATTGTATGCTGAATATGATTATGAGTTCACCATCGCATATTCGGAGGACATCGAGACTGTATTTTTCGAGAATCAGAATCTTAAATTTTTTCAAACGTCCAACGAAGAAGAGGTTGTCCATAGGGAGAGTTCCGGAAATTTTGATGTGTGGGATGTTCATGTTGAGCAATCGGCACATGTTGACGGCTTTCGAATTGTAAACCAGTGCAAAACGTTGAAATTTAATTCGAAAAAGGTTGACCAAAAATTCGCGGGAATTAATCCTCGATATTTTTTGGCGGACAGTGATGACAGTGAGAAGGTGTTTGCAGACAGATTCAATAAATTCGGAAATTGTTCTTTTCCCATAGTGGAGGATCTCGGAAATGTATTTCCTTCGGCGCGATATTTCATTACAGACTTTTCGAGATCAAAAATCCTGAACATTGACCCGAAAGTTGTAAAAAATGGCGAAGATTGTGCGACCTCTCCGGGAATCGAGGAGGATGGCGAAGGGGTGGCGGCTACACTGCATGCTCTCGGTCGCGCAAAATTATCTCCAAATAGTGAAAAACAATCGATGCCGAGGATCGAGTGGAATGAAAATTACTCGACGGGAATTCGCGACCCGAAAATCGTGTTGGAAATGATTCAGAATTCGGTGAAATTCGCATGTGAGGAGATAGAGTCAATTCAACCGGTGAAAGATCAATACACAAACAAGATCCAAGTGCATGCGGATTTGAAATCCAATAACGGAATCGTAAATTTACCAATATCGTTATTATCGGATGGAACCGCAAAGTGGCTTGCTTTGATCACATCCGTGCTTACCAACCGTTCAATACTTGCGATTGAGTATCCTGAAAATTTTATTCAGACGTGCATGCAGTCCGAATTATTGAATATAATTCGAGATTGCATTTCGAATGCGGATGAGGACTCATCCAACAATTTCATGTTTCTAACGACGCATAGTGAGACAATGCTTAACTCCGCCGACCCCTCCGAAATTATAATTGTGTCAATGGAAAATGGATCGACGAGAACTCGGAGAATAAAACGGATCGAGGATGTTCGAAATGTCATCCAAGGTGACGGGTTTGGACTCGGCCACATGTATCGGTGTGGAAAACTGGAAGATTTCTAACCCCGCGTTCCTGTTCAAGGCCTTATGGAGAAACAATACTTATCCAAACCTTGCGCAAACGGTGTTTCCGTGCGGATGATCGGAACCACCCTGGCGCTGTTGGATCGATTAAGGCTGTGGAGTATCAAATTTAAGAAATCGAATCGCTAATAATTTCGATTTTTTGCGCAATCAATTCGATTGTGGGAAGATCTTCAGCCTGGTTACACGGTTTTCCTTGCGGTTCACCACCTCGAACCGGAAGCCGTGGAAGGAAAACACCTGCCCCTCGGTCGGAATCGTCCGCGCCTCGTGAATCACCAAGCCCGCGACCGTGTTCGCGACCTCGTCGGGCAGATTCCATTCCTGCGCCCGGTTGAGGTCGCGGATGGTCATGGCACCATCCACGATGAAGCCCCCGTCACCGGTCTCTTCAACCGGCAACTCCGTGGTAACGTCGAATTCGTCGGTGATCTCCCCGACGATCTCCTCGAGAATGTCTTCCAGCGTGATAAGGCCCCGAAGCGCGCCGTATTCGTCCACCACCAGCGCGAAGTGCGTGCGCCCGCGCATGAATTGCCGCATTTGGTGGTTGAGCGGCGTCGTGTCGGGCACGAAGTAGGGCTGTTTCGCGACCTCCAGGATATCGAACTTCTTGACGGCGTCCGCGCTCGCTTCCGGCCCCCGCGTCAATTTGTCCATGGCGCGCAGCAAATCCTTTGCGTGGACCAGTCCGACGATGTTTTCTGGGTCGTTCTTGAACACCGGAAGGCGCGTGTAGTGCGACTGCAGGCACTGCGACAGGATCGCGTCGGGCTCCGCGTCCGCATCGATCATTTCGATCTCCGACCGGTGAAGCATTATTTCCTCCACGGTGCGGTCCGACAGGTCGAGGGCGCCGAGAACGCGGTCACGGTCGTCCTTTTCAACCACGCCCTCGGAGTGGCCGATCTGAAGGGTGCCGACGATTTCCTCCCGCACCGCAAGAATCGGGTCATCGGGGTTTGCCTTCACGCCGAACACGCGCAGGACGACACGGACCAGCACGCGCACCGCCGAGACGAACGGGGCGAAAACCGCGACCACGACCGAGATCGGACGCGCGACGAAGGATGCCGCCTTCTCCGAATTCGTGATCGCGTAGGTTTTCGGAAGCACCTCGGCGAAGATCAGGATCAGAAGCGTCATGACCAGAGTGGCCAAGAGGACGCCGCTTTCCCCGAAGGTGCGGCTGAGAAGCGCGGTGGCGAGCGACGTGGCCAGGATGTTGACCAGATTGTTGCCCAGGAGGACTGAACCGATCAACCGCTCGCTGTCCTCGGTGATCTTGAGCGCCAGCTCGGCGCCCGCGCGTCCGCGGCTCGACAGGCTGCGGAGCTTGCCGCGTGAGGCGGCGGTGAGGGCCGTCTCGGACCCCGAGAAAAAGGCGGAAAGCACGATGAGGAAGAGGATCGCGGAAGCGCTGATCCAGAAACCGGCGTCAATCATGTGATATGTCCGAACTTGCGGTTCATGGTCTGTGCGGCATATATGCGTGGGATGTAGCGGCTGTTCAAGGGATTCGCCGATGAGGGTCGCCGACCTTGGGGAAATCGACGGGTCAATCCTGCTTTTCGGCGGACCCTATTCCAATCTTCACGCCATGCGGGCTTTGGTCGACGTGGCGGAACGCCTCGGCATCCCGAAGGACCGCCGGATCTGCACGGGGGACGTGATCGCCTACGCCGCCGCGCCCGTCGAAACCGCCGAACTGGCGCTGGCCGAAACGGGGTGCGTGGTGGCGGGCAACGTCGAGCGCCAACTCGCGGACGGCGCCGGGGATTGCGGCTGCGGTTTCGACGAGGGTGGCGTCTGCGACCTTCTTTCGAGATCGTGGTATCCGTTCGCCGACGGGGCGGTGGGTCCGGAATTGCGGAGCGTTTTGGCCCGGCTTCCCGACGCGGCGGTGTTTCGGCACGCCGGAACGCGGTACGGGGTGATTCACGGAGGGGTGCGGGACATATCCCGTTTTCTCTGGCCAGGAGATTCCGCGGAGGCGTTCGCGGATGAGCGCGAAGCCTTCGCCGAAGCGGTCGGCCGGGTGGATGTGATCGTCGCGGGACATTCGGGCTTGGCTTTCACGCGCCCCGAATGGATAAACGCCGGCGTCATCGGCGTGCCGCCGCACGATGGTCGCCTGGACGGACGCTTCGTCACGCTGGAAGGTGGTCGCGCGGTGATCCACCGCTTGGACTACGACGCCGACGCCGCCCGGAAGTCCATGATCGAAGCGGGGCTCACCCAAGGATATCACGACTCCCTCGTGACGGGTTACTGGCCGAGCGAGGGCGTTCTGCCGCGGCGGTTGCGCAGATTCTCAGGCGGTTGACAGCGGGTGGCGCTCGAACACGAGCTTCTTGAGCCGCTCGTCGAGAACGTGGGTGTAGATCTCCGTGGTCGAAATATCGGCGTGGCCGAGCAGCGTCTGTATGGAGCGCAGGTCCGCGTCGTTCTCCAGCAAATGCGTGGCGAAGGCGTGGCGCAGGACATGGGGACTGACGCCCGCGGGATCGATTCCCGCGGAGACCGCGAGATCCTTGATGAACCGATAAAAGTCGGCGCGTGTCAGGTGCCCCGACTTGCCGCCGGACGGAAACAGGAACGCGCTCCGCGCGCGCCCTTCGGCGGCCGCCTCCTCCTCGGCGTGGTCACGGTGACGGAGCCAGGCCCCGAGGGCGCGCCGCGCGGCCGGCGGCAAGGGCAGCATCCGCTCCTTGCCGCCCTTACCCTTGATCAAAATGATCTCGGGATCCCCGCGCGCCGCGGCGACCGGCATGGACACCAGTTCGCTGACCCGCATTCCCGTGGCGTAGAGAAGCTCCATCAGGCAGGTGCTCCGCAGCCTGTCTCCGAGCACCGCCGGGTCGGGATCGCCTTCGCCGCAGGCTTGGTCCGGCGGCATGTCGAGGAGGCGGGCGACGTCCTTCCCGGAAAGGACTTGGGGGCTTTTCCGACTCAGGCGGGCGTGGGCGAGAAGGCGCTCGACCGCCACCTTCGACAAGGTTTTCGGCAACCGCCTGAGGCGGCCCAGTCCGCGGATCGGAAGCGCGGGATTGTCCGGGCGCCATCCCTCCTCGAATGCGAAGT
>JANQKA010000870.1 GCA_028281405.1 Hasllibacter sp.
GACGGTGTCCTACTTCGAATGGGTCAAGAACCTGAGCCACATCCGCTTCGGCCGGATGCAGCGGCGCCAGGAGGAGGCGCGGCATCAGCTCATCGTGGACGAACTTGAGCGGATCTCCGCCGACGCCTCGATCAAATGGACGCTCTCGAAGGATTTCAAGGAGCGCTATCTGCGCGGCGCGGGCGAACTCGAGCTCGTGCGTTCGGGCCTCGACGACACCATGCGCGCCTCCTATCAGGCGATGCGGGAGGTGTGGCACGGTCGCGGAGACGTGACCGACCTCCGGACGGCCGCCTACCTCGTGGCGATCGAGCGGGTGGCGAAAAGCTACGAAGCCAAGGGCCTCTGACGGCGCCGGACCGGAGCGCGCCCCGCGCTTAGGGCGGCGTCCTTTCGGCGGGCGCGAAGCCGGACTGCCGAGGGCCCGCCGTGGAGCGCGGAATCGGCGGGCGGAATTTCATGGAACCGGTCCAAATGATCGTGGCGCGCGTCCCTCGGGATGGATGCCTCGGAAATCTTACCCGGGCGTGTTCGCGCCCGGGCCGCTCGGAGCGTACTCCCCCGCGGAACCGCCTCGCGAGGCCTCGGTTCCCCGAAACTCGGGCGAGTTGACGTGTGGTGGCGAATCACCACTGGCGATGATCGAACGCGCACGCGGTTGTTCAGTCCGCTCCGATGTCCCGCTCCGAGGCGCCATGCGCCCGTCGTCCGCTGCTTGTCCTGAAGGACCGCCGCCGGCTCCACGAATCACCCCGGAGCGAATCGCGAATCACCGCCTCCGGCGAGGATCGATCGCGGATGCAGTCACCAACCCGGTCTCTCGGGCCGTCCTCCTCCCTTCTTCGGCGGCCGTCAGGACGATTCGCCGAGAATCCGCGAATCACCACCGCCGCCGCCGGCCGGCCGTGAATTCCAATGTTCCGTCAGGTCCCGTGCCCGGCCCGGCAACACACACTCGTTCGTCGACTTTGATCCTCCCCGATGGCTTGCCGCCGGCACCGCGAATCACCCCGGAGTGAATCGCGAATCACCGCCACCGTCGCCGACCGATCTCGGATGCGGGCACCAATCCCGGTCTCTCGGGCCGTCCTCCGCCGACATCGACGCCCGTACGGACGACTCGCCGGGTTCCGCGAACCACCGCCGCCGCTGGCCGCCCGTGTATGTCAATGTTCAGTCCTGTCCCGTGTCCCGCCCGGCGGCACTCACGAGTCCGTCGACTTCGGTTCGTCCGGGCGGCTCGCCTCATGCTCCGCGAATCACCGCCCGCTTCCGGTCGCGCGCGCCGCCGGCTCCCGGATCGATGGAATCGAAGGTCAGCAGGCCCTTACCACACGCGCACGCCGGGACGAGGCTGGCGTCTTCGTGATTTCCATCGGTTGGGGCAGGGAAGCGCGGATGAGGTCGAATCGCACCCCGTTCGGCGGGATTCAGCGTCACTCCGAAGGCACGGGCTTCAGGGCTTGGGAGAGCGTGTCATCCCGTTGGCGCTTCCGGACCGCCGGGTCTCCATCCTCCGCACGGTTGGGCGAGGGGTGCCCTTGTAGTACTATCGCGATAGATCTTTGACTGGTTTCAACCGCCAAAATGGTCTTGACTCATCCGAGACGATTTGCGACTTGGCGTGGGAAGAACTCAACGGGGGACCGTCCGGCATGGTGTGTCTTGCACCATCACTTACTTGGCGTGGCAAGCGCGCGCCCGAAGGACGTGGGAATACGTCCGGTGGACCGGGTTTCCCGAAACCATGTCGGGCTGGAATTTCGGCCAGGGCGTCTGATCCGTTCCGTCTGGTTCGGTTGGCGTCGACCAGTGGCCCCCGACGGGTTCATGCCGGATGGAGGCCGCGACACGAGCGTGGTGGAGCCGCGGGTGTAGGTTCCCGCTCGAGCTACGGTCTACGTGGCCGAATTCCCCCCCCCACACACATCTTAGGGTAGCGCGCCGGTTCGATCGGGACTCCGCGTTCCGACCGCTGGTGGGTGTTTGGGTTTCCGGTGGTCGTGCGGGTCGCTGCGGGATTCCGAGCGAAACTTCGACGAGACGGAAGGTCGCATATCCGGGCGACCGTGACATCAACTTTGAACCCGTGACGACGAGTGGGATTTGCGGTTCAAATTCCACGGTACGGGGTCGTGTGGGGATACTGGAGGACTGACATGTTGAGAATTTTTGACGCAGCAGGCTCGCCAATCGCAGGCGCGGAACCATCGCACCGTTTTGCGGGATCGGGTGTGCTTCATAGGAAGCGCGGTTCGCTGGGGTTGATCGGCTCCGCCACGTCATTGGCGGGATGCGGGGGCGGAGGCGAAGTGCCCGGGCTTGGCGGGACCGTGTCCGGCGCGGTGGATGGCGGCCCGTCAACCGGGACGCAACCGACGAGGATCGCGGCCGAGGTGGACGGCGCGCCGGGAGGGGCGGTCTCCTACTCTCCGCCCTTGCAGGCCGTCCGCGGCCTCGACGTGGAGACCATCACCTATTCGGCCATGCTGTCCACGGGCGAGTCGCTCGAGAGCGTGGGTCTGAGCATCGACGGCGGCACCGGGGAGATCAGCGGCAAATACACGGGAACCGGGCCGGTCGAGATCAGCATCACCGCCGCCGACGATGGCGGTGGCCGCGCGGTGGTCGCGCTGACGGTTAGGGACGAGCCCGAGGCGATCCACGCGGCAGCGGTTGGGGTCCACGGAGCCGGGTTCTCCTACGCCACGCCGG
>JANQKA010000034.1 GCA_028281405.1 Hasllibacter sp.
GCGGGTGTGGTGCATGGTCCAGATCGTGGCGCGTCATGGAGCCGCCGCCGTCTTTCGCGTCAGGGATCCGCCGCCGTCTTTTCGCGTCACGGATCCGCCGCCGTCCTTTCGCGTCACGGATCCGCCGCCGTCCTTTCGCGTCAGGGATCCGCCGCCGTCCTTTCGCGTCAGGGAGCCTCCGCCGTCTTTCGCGTCATGGAGCCTCCGCCGTCTTTTCGCGTCACTGAGCCTCCGCCGTCTTTCGCGTCATGGATCCGCCGCCGTCTTTCGCGTCATGGAGCCTCCGCCGTCTTTCGCGTCATGGAGCCTCCGCCGTCTTTTCGCGTCGGGGATCCGCCTCCGTCTTTCGCGTCATGGAGCCGCCGCCGTCTTTTCGCGTCATGGAGCCTCCGCCGTCTTTTCGCGTCAGGGGCCGCCGTCTTTTCGCGTCATGGATCCGCCGCCGACTTTGCGCGTCATGGATCCGCCGCCGTCTTTTCGCGTCACGGAGCCCCCGCCGGCTTGGCGCGTCAGGCAACCGCCGCCGACTTTGCGCGTCAGGGAGGCGGTGACGGGGGTGGACCGGAGTTCGGGCGGAGGCGGGCTTGAATTGCGCTGCGGGAAAGGGCCGCCGCTTGGCCGGTGGTGCGGAGGTCGGTGGCGGGGGCGTTGGCGGGCAAGCCCGGTGGACGCGTCGCGGCACCGGTTCGTGCATGTGGTCGGTCAAGGAGATGTCGAAGCGTGGCGATTCGATGGATGCGTTCTTCGCCAAGGCTTCGCGGCTGCGCGGAGCCGCGTTTGACCGTTCAGTGTTCCGCGATGTTTGCGGAGGTTGAAGCGTGCTGGATGTATTTTCCGCCCGGGTGGGCGGCGTGCATCCGCTTGGGGGGCGCGGGTCCGCCGCCGGAGGCCACGGCGGGAAGGCGCGGGCGAATAAGGGAGGGGGCGCCCTTGGACGCTCCCTCCAGGAGTGTTCGCATGGGGCGGATCAGCTCTTCTCGCGGATTCCGGCCTGGGCCGTCAGAATCCTGTGGTGCCGCGACAAGGCGAGCATATCGGATTCGTCGGAAACGGCATCCGTGACTCCGCGCTCGCCGGAGCCTGTGTCGTCGGCTTCCCGGAGCTCCCTCATCCTCCTCATGCCGTGCAGAACCGTCGTGTGGTCGCGGCCGCCGAGTTGCGTGCCGATGTAGGTCATCGAGTGGCCGCAGGTGTGGCGCATGGTCCAGATCGTGATGAACCGGGCCCTGACGATCTCCCTGAAGCGCGCGGGGGATTTGATCTGATCGATGGTGATCCCGGAGTGATTCTCGACGACCCGGCAGATCTCGGGGAGGGTCGGAAGGGTTCCCGCCGGTTTGACGTCGCGAACCGAAAATTTTTCCGGGATGACACCGAGGTCCGACAGTCCCTCGAATACGGTGCGCCTGTTGAGGGGGCGGACCCGCGCATTCTCCGGATGGCTGTCCGCGAATTCCTTCGACAGCATGTCGAAGACTCCATCGGCGTCCGCCACGACCTCGTGGGAGAAGAGTTTCGCGATCATGGCCCCGATGCCGTAGGATGCCAGATCCTGGGCTTCTCCGGCGACCTGGATCAGTTCCCGTCCGGTGGTCAGGCTCCGGCAGATGTTCCGGGCCTCCTCCAGCTGGGACGCCTCGGGACGGACCTCCCCCAGCCTGGCCGCCTCCAGCCGGGCCGCCTCGGGCCGGGCCTCCTCCAACCGGGACGCTTCGGGCCGGGCCTCCCCCAGCCGGGACGCTTCGGGCCGGGCCTCCCCCATCCGGGCCGCTTCGGGCCGGGCCACCTCCAACCGGGACGCTTCGGGCCGGGCCTCCCCCAGCCGGGCCGCTTCGGGCCGGGCCTCCCCCAGCCGGGCCGCTTCGGGCCGGGCTTCCCCCATCCGGGACGCTTCGGGCCGGGCCTCCCCCAGCCGTTCCGCCCCGGTCCTGGCCGTCTCCAGCCGGTCCGCCTCGGGCCGGGCCTCCCCCAGCCGATCCGCTTCGGGCCGGGCCTCCCCCATCCGGTCCGTCCCGGTCCTGGCCGTCTCCAGCCGGGACGCTTCGGGTCGTGCCTCCCCCAGCCGTTCCGCCCCGGTCCAGGCCGTCTCCAGCCGGTCCGATTCGGGCCGGTCCGCCTCCATCCGGTCCGCCCCGGTCCTGGCCGTCTCCAGCCGGTCCGATTCGGGCCGGGCCGCCTCGGGCTGGGCCGCCTCCAACCGGGGCGCCTCGGGCCGGGCCGCCTCCAACGGGGCCGCCTCGGGCCGGGCCTCCTCCAACTGGGCCGCCTCGGGCCGGGTCTCCCCCGGACGGGCCGCCTCGGGCCGGGCCGTCTCCAGCCGGGCCGCCTCGGGCTGGACCGCATCGAGCCTGGCCACCCCGGTCATCGCATCGTCCTGACGTGCCTTATCGAGCCGGGCTTCATCGGGGCGGGCGACGCCGCGCGCTCCGGAGATCTCGGCCTCGGCCGCGGATGCCGAGGGGTTTTTGTTTGCCAAATGTTCCCACACGGCGAGATTTGTGGCTGTGTGCATATTGTGTTCCTGTTTCGTTGATTGAATTTCCTCCAAACTATTGAGGAACCGGGCGTCATTCAAACGCCATCTGAGGGTTTGAGGTCCGATACGTGGATGATTCGTGGAAAACTCCAGAATCCCCCGTGTTTCAAGGTCACTCGCTGCGGTTCCGTGCATCCGCCGCGCAAGCGGTTCAGAGATTCCGCCGCTCCGGCGGGTGGCGATTCGGAGGCGTTCCGGGTGATTCGGTCGCGATTCGCCCCGTTCGTTCCGGGTGCTGGATTCCGTGGCGGTCGGCGAAGCCTAGCCCCGATTCGCCCTCGTGCATGTGATTCGGTCAGGATCGAATCACGCCGGAGCCGCATTGGATGGTCGGTTCCTCCACCCGGCGGGTTGTCGAACCGCTCGGAGCGGCGGCCATTGTACTTTGGCGGTTGAGCAACAGCACATAACGGCCGCGCGGCGGCTCGGGCATATCCCACGGCGGCGCATGTCCGTGAGGCGCTGAAGGTCGCCCCGGGAAGGATGTGGAAGGTGGCGGGATGGTCTGGGGCAAGCGGAGGAGCGAATTCGCGTGTGAGGATCCGAGCGGGCGCGTCCGGCGGGGGGACGGGTCCGGCCGGCAGGCCTCCCGCGCCGACAGATGGCGCGGGTGATTCGCGCCGGCGCGGGGTAACGGTTCGGGTGACGCTCCGCGCACCCCGAATGGGCGGACCCGCACCACGGCGTGAGCGATACGAGGCCCCGCCATGACCAACGCTCGACCTGATCGCGACGAGGCGAAGCAAGGGAGGCGGACACGACCGCCACGACAGGGGCCCCGAAAGTGAGTGAGGGCTTGGACTATAACCGAATTTGTGAATGCGCCAACACGGATACTCAATTGCCCGTATCCTTTGGATATCAGCGGGAGGTCCATCGGGAAAGCCGTGTCCGAGCGGCCGCCGGGAGAGCGTCTCCCGCGCCCACGGAGGCTTCCGGAGCACCTCCGTCAAGGTCCGCCTTCGCCGCGAGAGCCTCCCGCGCCCACGGAGGCTCCCGGAGCACCTCCGTCAAGGTCCGCCTTCGCCGCGAGAGCCTCCCGCGCCCACGGAGGCTTCCGGAGCACCTCCGTCAAGGTCCGCCTTCGCCGCGAGAGCCTCCCGCGCCCACGGAGGCTTCCGGAGCGCCCTCGTCAAGGTCCGCCTTCGCCGCGAGAGCCTCCCGCGCCCACGGAGGCTTCCGGAGCACCTCCGTCGAGGTCCGCCTTCGCCGCGAGAGCCTCCCGCGCCCACGGAGGCTTCCGCGTGAATCGTTCCGTGTGCGAATCAACGCCGGATTGTGCGCCACTAATTCCGGGAAGGATCATCATCTGAGGCGCCGATGATTGGAATCGGCCGCCGATTCCAATCATCGGCCCCTCATTTCGTGACCGCCACGGCGGAAGCGGCGGGGGCTGGAACTGTGGAGATTTGAAAGCCGTATGTGTGTCGAGGATCGGATCACCGCCGCCGAGAACCGGAAATCTTCGACGATCCGCTCGGATTTGCACGCGTCTGCAATAAATACAAATTTCGCGGAACCGGATTAATCCGACCGCGAAGGCTTGCCCGCGGGGCCATGGGCCTCTCGCCCGCGCCCGCAAAAAGGAGGATCCGCGCGACCTTGCCCGCTGGGGCATAGGATCGGCCGGAGCCGTCGTGGTGTGGCGCGGGTCGGCAACCGCCTCCACAAGATATCAATTACACGATGTCGACCTTCGGGGGCGACCGCGGCCGCGGCCGGCGGGTCCGGTGTTCCCCAACCGAGGCGGGTCGCCAGCCTCGGCGCCGTGGCCATCGGATGCCTCCCGCTGGACGGGGGATCCACGGTGCGGCGGGGCATCATGGCCGGGGTCTCCGGATGAAAGAGCGCGCGGTTGGTTCCGCGAGTGGCACGCGCGGGGGGCACATTTGGACCGGGTGGAGCGTTCGGGCTTCACGGCGTTCAGGGGATCGTGATGGAGAGGGGGCGAATCGGGTTGTGCCGGATAGGATTCCTGGTTAGAAATCATTCGGGAGAAGGCGGAAACGAATCGAAAGGTGCCAACATGACGGAAACATTCCACCGGATCACGACGTGGCATATTTTGACCGCCATCGTGGGGGCCTTCGTCGTGGTGGTCGCGGTCGGCGCGTGGTTCTACAGCGAGGCGAAGGACTACGCCGAAATTCAGGCGGAAAGTGTGGGGGTCCGGGTTGAAGCCTTTCGCATGGAAACGGATACGGATTTCCGCACGATCCGCCTTGAGTTGGACGCCCGCTTCGGGGCGGTGGATGAAACCTTCAAGGCGTTTCGCTCGGAGGTCAACACCAACTTCAAGGCGGCGGGCGAGACCTTCGAGGCGTTTCGCTCGGAGGTCAACACCAAATTCGATGCGGTGGACACCAAATTCGAGGCGTTTCGCTCCGAAGTCAACACCCGCTTGGACACGATGGACTCTCGCTTGGACCGCCTTGAAGAGGGGGTCGGCAACCTCAATGAGCGGTTCGACGTCATCGAGCAACTGCTTCGGGACGCGTTGCAATAGCCGCCTCGCTTACAGTGTGGCGCCGGGAGATGGCGCCCTCCACTTGATCCTTGGAAATCCGACATCTTAGGCGGACCCGCGCGTCCAGCGCCACCCCGCCGTTCGGGGCCGTGGAGACCTTGGAGGGCTTGGGGAACGGGAAATCCTCTTCGTGCCGGGCCATCTCGTCGGGACATGTATCGGCCAACCCCGCGGTTGATCCCATTACCCGTGACACGCGTCCCCAAGCCTCGGCACTTGGGGGCGTTCCGCGAGCGGAGGCGCGGTGGGGGCTGGACTTTCGGTGTGGCGCGCGCCGAGCATTGCCTCGAGGCCGGAGTCCCTGACAAGACTCCTCCACCGGCCCCCAGCGCAACATGGTCCCCCCGCGCGCCGAGGCGCGGAGGCGGTTGCGGAATGGGCTGCCCTCTTATTTGGTCGCATTCGCAACCGGAAATGTTCTTTCGTTTGCTTCGGCCCGGGCCGTGATGCCGCCACCGGGGTCCACGGCGGGAACACTCGGTCCAAGTTGGTCCCCCTCGGACGCTCCCTCCAAGGGGCACATGGGGCGGATCAGATCGTCTCGCGGATTCTGGCCTATGCTGTTGGTATCCTGCGGTTCCGCCACAAGGCGAGCATGTCGGATTCGTCGGAAACGGCATCCGTGATTCCACGCTCGCCGGCGCCCGTGTTGTCGGTCTCCCGGAACTCACCCATCCTGTTCATGCCGCGCGGAATCGTCGTGTGGTCGCGGCCGCCAAGTTGCGTGCCGATGTGGTTCATGGAGCGGCCGCGGGGGGGCGCATGGTCCAGGTCGTGATGAACCTGGATCTGACGATCCCCCCGAAGCGAGCGTGAAATTTGATCCGCTCGATGGTGATTCCGGAGTGATTCCCTATGAGCCGGCATAACTCGGGGAGCGTCGGAAGGGTTCCCGTTGGTTTGACTTCGCGGATCGAATGTTTCGGGAATACTTGTCTGGGCATCGTTGGATGCCGCGCTCCACCATCCGGCGAGACTCCATATCTTCCGGCGCGCTGATCGTCCTTGCCCATTGTCCGCCTGGGACCGGAGGCGGTCGGCGGATCCTTCGGCTCTTACGGCGCGGGGGAATGATTCGACCCGGCTTGGCTGGATGGCCGACACGTGTTGCGGGTTGGCGGGCAACTCTTGGAGCGCCGTCCGGCCCGTGAGGAGCGGCGGAGGCGGGCCGGCACGTTTCCGAGCTGATTCGGAGGCGTTTGGCCGCGGCGGGGAGGCACGGTCGGTCATGCTGGCTCATCGGGAATTGGTGAAGGGATCTCCGGGAATCGTCGACACATCCGGCGCGGCCCTCGTTCAAGACGACCTAATGACGTCCGCGTGAGACAATTTCGTGGTGGACTGCGATGCGGGTAAGGGAACGCCGGGGATTCGGGACAGCCGCCGCGGCCGGGCTCGCCTGCAGGCCCATCGGAAATCGTCCGACGCGGGTGGGTTCGTCGCGCTTTCGGCTCGGTTCCGATCAAGCCCGGAAGGCGACCGCATGCGGCAATTTGTCGAGGATTGACGTCGAAAGAGGTGAACTTCCTGATCTTCCGACCCGGCGCGTCGGACGGGCATGCCGGACGGCCATCGGAATTAATTCGACTTGAGCGCAACCATTGCCGACTCTTTCGGATCCGTTCCCGTTCAAGCAAGGATGACGGCCACATGCGACTATATTGGCGTGGATCCACGGCGAAAGCGGGGGACGGCGGGATTTCGTGCCCACGGCGGCGACCGGACATGTTGGCCCGCGCCCGGCTTCAAGTGACGGGAAGTCCCGACCAACCGCGGAGCCGGAAACACCACATGCCCCGCGGCGGGGGACGCGGAAATGGTCGGCCTCGGTCAAGGGCGCGAACCCCTCCCGGGGCGTTCCTCCCCGACGACCGCCCCATTTCGTCCACGGCCCGGGGACACACGGTCACCCTGAAACGCCCGCTCATCCTTTCCGGGGCACGCGAAGTCGGGGAGGCGCCGTCCATCCACGCCGCTTCCGGAGGTGAACCGCGTTGCCCGGCAGGCCCTCCACGGCACGCCACCGGGCTTCCAAATTTCCGACTTGGGCCCCGTTCCGTCACCCGGCCAATCGGGGACCATCGGCCACCCTGAAACGCCCGCGCATCCTTTCCGGGGCGCGCGAAGTCGGGGAGGCGCTGGCCCTCCACGCCGCTTCCGGAGGTGAACCGCGTTGCCCGGCATGCCCTCCACGGCACGCCACCGGGCTTCCAAATTCCCGACTTGGGCCCCGTTCCGTCACCCGGCCAATCGGGGACCATCGGCCAACCTGAAACGCCCGCGCATCCTTTCCGGGGCACGCGAAGTCGGGGAGGCGCCGACCCTCCACGCCGCTTCCGGTGGTGGACCGCGTTGCCCGGCATGCCCTCCACGGCTCGCCGCCGGGCTTCCGAACGCCCGACTTGGCCCCGTTCCGTCCCGCGTCCGATCGGGGAGACCCGGCGGGCAAGGCGACCGGAAATCACGTTTGAACGATATCGCCAAGTGGGTGGGGTGATCGGCCAACCCGGGACGATGCCCGCCGGAACAACCTTGTTTCATTGATGGATCGGCGACCCGTCGGCCCGCGCGGAGGATCGGCGACCAAATCGCCGCAGTTGATGAATCCGGGCGCGAATCCGGCGGATTTCCGAAAAATTCCGGTTTGCGGGGGGCCGCGAAAGGGGGCAAATGCTCTCCGGTTACGGGACGAGTAGCGAATCACCAACTTTGTACGGACGACGCGGGGCCAACACCCCGTGCGCGCGGCGGCTCGGAATCCCCTTGTTTTATGGGGCTATTCCCCGGTGCCGACACCCCGCGCGCGGCGGCTCGGCGTTCGAGCCGGCGCGAATCGCCGTCGCTGTTTTCGGTGAGAATTCGATCCCGGCGTCGGGACGCCGGGCGAGGACAATGGAGAGCGGTATGCGCGGAACACCCCAATTCCCCCTGAATGCAAAGGCGCGCGCCGCCACTGGACGCGCCTCCAACGGTGCGGCGTTGGGCGCGGCGGCGGCTCTCTGCGCGCTGGCCGGGTGCGGCGGGGGCGGCGGCGGCGGAGGAGCGGCCGTCGGCGCGGGGGCGGGGCTGACGGCGGGAGGCGGAGGCGGACTGAACGGCGGTTCGGATGTTCGGATCATCGAGGGCGGCGGCGGCAGCGAAGCGATCATGGGTGGCGACGGCGACCAGGCGATCGACGCCGGGGCGGGTGACGACACGATCACCGGCGGCGGCGGCGGCGATGTCATCGACGGTGGGCAAGGCGTCGACACCGCGGTGTTCTCGGGAGAGGCGGAAGGATATTCCATCACGCGCGAGTTGGTCTTCCGGGACGGCGAGGCGATCGAAATCCTCGTCGTTCGCGACACCGACGGGAATCTCGCCGGCGACGATGGCACGGACAGGCTCGAGAACGTCGAGCGGTTGGAATTCGGAAACGCGGACCCCGCCGAAATCGTGGCGTTCGATGCCGCGCTCGCCGCGGTCACCGGAGATGACGGCGCCAATGAGATCGCCGGAGAGGATGGCTCCCAGACGATCGACGGAGGTGGCGGAGACGACACCATCGACGGCGGCGGGGGGGACGACACGATCACCGGCGGCGCGGGCGACGACGCGATAGACGGCGGAGAGGGGGACGACACGGCGGTGTTCTCCGGCGACCGCGGCGAATACGGCGTCCAACGGAATGTCGGGGGAACCTCTGTCACGGGATACGTGATCGATCACGGAGACGCGTCCGACGGCGAAGACACCCTGACGAACGTGGAATTCGTCCGGTTCGGAGGCCCGGACGGCGACCGCTCCGCGGTGGGCGCCCTGACCGTGGACAGGGTCGAGGGCGGACCCTTGGCCGACACGCTGAACGGCGGCGGAGGTGGACAGACAATCGCGGGAAATGGCGGCGACGACATGGTCGACGGCGGAGCCGGAACCGACACCGCGGAGTTCTCGGGCCCGCGTGGCGACTACGACGTTCGTCGGAACGTCGCCGGCGACGTGGACGTCGATATCGTGGTGATCCATTCGGGAGGCTCGGGATCCGACGGGACCGACACGCTCGTGAACGTCGAGGCCCTGCGGTTCGGCTCCGCGGCGGCCATCGGGATCGGCGACGTTGTGTTCGATATCGTCGCCGGGGGCGGCGGG
>JANQKA010000085.1 GCA_028281405.1 Hasllibacter sp.
ATGGCGGCGTGTGCCGTCGGCGTCCGGCGGGAAATTGGCTCCAGATTCCCTTCTATCACCGTTGCCGCGAAGGGCAAACATTCTTCGAAGGAAATTCGATTCCCACGCAACGCCATTCGCCGGTGGTTGCGATGCGGAGGCCCGTGGCGCTGGCGGAACCCACACGGCCACCGGAGATGGGTGCGCGCGGATGCCCCGCGCAAGGGATTTTTCGGCCTTCCAACCGTCAGTCGTCGATGGGCAGACCGGATGGCACGATGTCCGGCTTGCCGAAAGGACGCTCGTCGACCGTCGCCCCGGTCAGCGAGCGCAGAAACGCGACGAGGTCCGCCACCTCCGCATTGTCAAGCGGGACGGAAACGATGTCGATCATGGCGGCCTGACGGGCCATCTCGAATCTGTCTTGGCGCACGGCGAAATCCACGTCCGCGAGCCACGGCGCGTCGGGCAGTCGGGCATTCTCTTCCCGCCACGCCGCGAGACTCGCGACTGGGTCGGAATGATGACGGATCACCGCGTCCAACGTCGAGAAGGCGCCGTTGTGTCCATACGGTCCCGTTACCGCGATATTCCGCAGCGATGGAGTGCGGAAACGGTACGCGTCCTCGGCGAGATCGGTTTCGCCCATGCGCCCGACATCCCGAGGCATCGGGTCGAAGCGGCGGGTCCGGCCCGGGCCGAACGCGGGCAGTCCGAGCGCGTGGAAATCCTGGTCGGTGAACAGCGGGCCGGAGTGGCAGGACGAGCAATTTCCGCGCCCGAAGAAAATTTCCCGCCCGCGCTCGGCGGCGTCGGACAGGGGAACGCCGTTCGCCAACCAATCGTCGTAAGGGCTGTCGACGCTTATCCACTCGACGGCCATGAAGGCGCCGATGGCGTTGCCGATGTCGACGATTGTTATGTCGGCGGGTCCGTCGATGTGATCGAATGCGGCGGCGAACAGGTCTCCGTATTCCGGTACGCCCCGGACCCGGTCGGCGATGAGAGGCCAACCGTAATCGATCCTGTCCCGGACCGCGCCGATGATCTCGTTCTCGCCGACGTTTCCCGCCATCTCGAATTCCGCGATCAGGGGGAAGATCGCCTGCGCCGCGAGGATGGAGTCGAGGCCCTGTGGCAGCCATTCCTCCGCTGGACTGTCGAAGCCGTTCCCGAATTGGTCGGATATCTCGAGCCGGCCGTCGTGGAACATCACCCGGATGGATTCGTGGCCGAGGTTCCAGAGGCCCTGAGCGTTCCGGGGAATCCGCTTGCGGATCCGGTCGGAACCTTCTCCGGAGGTGCGCGCGGGGCCCACGCCCCGGCCGCCCTCGCCGATGCCCAGCGAAACCCCGTCGCTTGAGCCGAAGTCGGGATGGTGGCAGGTGGCGCAGGAGATGTTACGGTTGCCCGACAGCAGGGGATCCCAGAACAGGAGGTGGCCGAGTTCCGCCCGCGCCGGGTCGGCGGACGCGAAATCCTCGAGACGCGCCGGTTCCGCGTCGGCGGCGGGGACGGCGTGAAGGAGAAAGGTCAAGGCGTGAAGCAGGTTGCGCATGTCATCATGGTGTCGGTTTTCCTGGCGCTTTCAAGTCCCCTTTCCGCCGCGGACCTCGAAGACGCCCGCGACCTGATGGAGGCCGGCGAGTTCCGCGCCGCGATGTCGCAATTCAGGGTCTTGGCGCGGTCGGGCAACGCCGACGCGGAGGAGTTGATCGGCGTGATGTACGCCCTCGGGCTTGGAGTCGAGCGCGACCACGGGCGGGCCTTCGAGTGGTATCTCAGGGCCTCCCTGAAGGGTCATCCCGGGGCGCAGTCGGGGCTCGGGTGGTACTACGAGGTCGGACTCGGAATTCCGGAACCGGATCCGGTGAGGGCATATCTTTGGTACGCGCTGTCGGCGATCGGTGGCGACGTGGACGCGCCGGATTCCCTGGAGGAACTGACGCCCCGCATGACGAAGGAACAGATCGCGAGGGCCCGGACCCTGATCGACGACTACAGGGTCTGGATGTATCCCTTCCGATGACGCGCCGCGCGGCCCGTTTCAGGTTGCCCGCGGCCGGGCCACCGGCTTGGCGAACCGCTTCAACTCCCCGGTTCCGGGAACGCGGATCGGCTCCGGCGAGTACTGGCAGACGTAGGCGCGGCGGGGCTTGTCGGTGACGTTCGGCCCCGAACGGTGCAGGGTCAGACTGGAAAACGCCACGATGCTCCCGGCCCCGCAGACCATCGGGATTCCTTGATCCTCGCCGGAATAGCCGTTGAGTTCGTTGTCGTCCTCCCGCCATTCGTGCGGGTCGAGGTTGGGACGGTCGTTCAGATTCCGCGGAATGAGGTAAACGCAGCCGTTCTCCTCGGTCGCGTCGTCCAACGCGATCCAAACGGTGAGATAGGGGGCGTGGTCGAAGCCCACGTAGGCGCCGTCCTGATGCCAAGCGAAACTGGCTCCCTTTCCGGCGCCCTTCACCACGAACTGCTCGTTGAACAGCAGGCCGCCGGAGTCCGTGCAGGCTTCGATTATCCCTCCGATCCTCCCGGACAGCAGGAACGATTCGACCGCTGGAAATTCCTCGTGGCGGTGGGCGAGGAAGCGCCGCGCCTCGCCGCGTCCGATCCTGTGCCTGCCCGAGTGCCCTCCATCGTCCGGTGGCTCGTCGAGAAGCGATTGGCATGCGTCGCGCAGGACGCCGAGCTCGTTCGGCTCGAGCGCGTTCTCGAATACGAGATATCCCTGCTCGGCGAACAATTCCTGGGAAGTGGTCATCGGCTTGCCCTCGGCTGTGGCTGCTTGGGATTGGTGTTCCACCCGCGCACCGCGATGTCAAACTTCGCCGCGGCCCGGGTGGTTGAATTGAACGGCGATTCGGCGCGGGCGCTTCGGGAGGCGCTTGGAGCGCCGGCGGTTCCGATGGAATCGTGGCGCAATCCGCATGGAGGACAACGCGAATCGCTGAAGGACGCCGAACACACTCATCAACGTTGTTTTGTTCACGCCCAAGGCACCGGCGCCGCAACGCGGACATAATCCGCGGATCGGAAGCCGGCGCGGCGGTCGGGCGGACCCTCTGTATTCGATCGGGGAGGGAGCGTCTCCGCGCCCAAGTTCCGCCCCGTCCAGCCTATGTTGGGGCGAAGCCGCGAGCCCAATCCAATTCGGCCGCGCTCAGTTCAATATCGCATTGGATTCTCCGCCGCACATGGCTCGGCGGCGTGGTTTCACGCCGAACGGAGCACGATCCGAGCCACGGGGCGCGTGAATGGAACCTGTCGGCGGGAGCCATGTCTCCGCGCGAGGCCCGCTCCCGCAAGTCGCGCGAGAAGACCCGCTTGATCACCCGTCGTTCGGGCCCGTCCAGCGGGTCGCGTGAACAGGGCGGAAAGCACGGCGGCGGCGGGCGGACGCCCGCCGCCGTCCAAATTCGCCCCTAACGGGGCCGCGCCCGGGGCGCG
>JANQKA010000112.1 GCA_028281405.1 Hasllibacter sp.
TGTGTTCTCACCGAATTCGCCGCCGCTCCGACATCTGGAAGTCGGTTTGGGGAACGCGTTCCACGCCGGCCGCCTTGCCCCGGTCTCCCCGCGACCGCCTGTTGACGCGGGACGTTCCGCCAACCGAAGTCGCGCGACCGGGAGATTCACACGACCTTGGCGTCTCACCTCCCCCCGTCGCGGGGAGGGCGCACCGCGACACGGTCGAATATCCGCCTCCGGGCCGCGGCGACGCCTGGATTCCCCGCGATCTTGATGAAGCCGGCGGCGCGGGCGGCGGAGCGCCCAACGCGAACCGTCGGCGGTCGTCAAAATTCCTCCACCGGAAAAGTGTTCCCATCCAAGTCGCCGCCGTCCCGTCCCGAACCGGCCGGTTCGAAGCGATGGCCGCGCGGATGGACCGCGGAGGGACGCCCTCCGGTGGAGACTCAGCCGGACGGAACCGCCGGACGCGTCCCGCCCGCGCCGGCCGGGGCGGACCCGCCACCCCCGCGGCCGTCCCCGATGCTCTCGATGATGGCGTCGTATTCCTCGTCCGACTCGCGCTCAGACACCGCGGACTCCGCGAATTCCCTTCCGGCGATGTACAGATCCCGAAGCGCCGCGTAGCCATCACCCGGAGCGTAATAAGCGCGGGCGATGAATGGTCCGAATTCGGCGTATTGGCCGAGTCCGACGGGAATACCCACGTATGGTCCGGCGTCCCTCAGCTCGCCGCTCCCGAACAGGTGCACCGGATTCAACGCGAAATCGAAGGCGTCTCCCAGCTCGTGTCTCCCGACCAGGCTCACCGGATTCAACGCGATATCGACGGCCAGTCCGACCGAGGCCCGCTCGCTCGACGGTCCAAGAAACGGCAGCACCAGATAAGCTCCCGGTTCGACCCCCCAGGTCGCCAGGGTTCGGTCGAAATTCGTGTCGCGCATGTCCAGTCCGGCGTCGGTGGCGGGATCCAGAAGCCCGCCGAACCCGAACACCGTGTTGAACACGAAACGGAAACTGTTGTGCGCGGCGTCGTCGACGTCCGCCTGCAGGACATCGTTCACGACCACGCCCGGCATGCCCAGGTTCGACGAGAAGTTCTTCAGCGACGTCCTGATCGGCGATGGTACGACCAAAACGTAGCCTCTGGACACCGGGCCGAGGAAGTATCGGTCCGTGCCGCGGTTGAAGGCGAAGGTTTTGCGGTTGAGGGATTCTAAAGGGTCGTGGGGGCCCGTCGATCCCGGCTGGGGGGAGGAACATCCCGCCAATAAAATCAAACCCGACAGCGCGGCGAGTAGGTGTCCGAAGAGTCGCATAGTGCTCGAAGTCCCGATTTTGGGGGCCGCCGCGCGGGCAAGCGATCCGTTCACGACGGACGGCCACGGATGGATCCGCGCGCCTGCCGCGCGCGGCGCGACTTATACACCGATCCGCGGTGGAACGCAACACGGCCCCCCCGCGGAGCTCCACTCCGCGAACCTGGGCGCGGGCGGACTCCGCGCCTTTCCCAACGCGCCCGGCGGGGCTATGACATCGACCGAAAAACTCAAGGAGCGAGACTCATGGACATCGACGCCCGCCTATCCGAACTCGGACTGACCCTGCCCGACGCCCCCGCCCCGGCGGCCAACTACGTGCCGTTCACGCGGGTCGGCGGCCAGGTTTGGATTTCCGGCCAGGTCAGCATCGCCGAAGACGGCGCGTTCATCACCGGCAAGGTCGGTTCGGACCTTTCCGTCGAGGACGGCGCCGCCGCGGCGCGGCGCTGCGCAATGGGCATCCTCGCCCAGATCCACGCCGCCTGCGGCGGGGACTGGACGAAATTCGACCGCATGGTGAAGCTGGTCGGCTTCGTGAACTCCACCCCCGACTTCACCGAACAGCCGAAGGTCGTCAACGGCGCCTCCGACCTGCTCGTCGAGGTATTCGGAGAGCGCGGCCGCCACGCCCGTTCCGCCGTGTCCGCCGGCGCCCTGCCGCTCGGCGTGGCGGTGGAGGTCGAGGCCGTCATCCAGATGAAATGAGCGGGGATTTCCTGGAACGGCGCCGGAATGCGGGCGGCTCACTTCATGGTGGGCGGGGAACTCCCATATGATCGGCGAATACGGGGGCGCGGCCGTCCCGGGGGCACATGACGCGGGGCGACCGCCCGGATGCGTGCCCGGAAGAGGCGCGACGACGCCTCCCGGCGCCGTCGAAGGCGATCCCCAAACGGATCCCGCGCTGGACCCGGTCTTCCTGGCCCGGCCGATCGCGCACCGCGGCCTGCACGGCCCCGGCCGGGCCGAGAACTCCCTGGCCGCCGTCGTGGCGGCCGCGGACGCGGGCTACGGCGTCGAGATAGATGTCCAACCGACCGCGGACGGACAGGCCGCGGTGTTCCACGACCACCTTCTCGACCGCGTCACCGGACGCGGCGGTCCAGTGCGCCAAAGGACGGCCGCGGAATTGGAGTCCATCCCGCTGAAGGGCGGCGGCGGGACCATCCCGATGCTGCCCGCCGTGCTGGAGGCGGTCGCGGGACGCGCCCCGCTGCTGGTCGAGATCAAGGATCGGGACGGGTCGCTCGGCGCGGACGTGGGGCCGCTCGAGCGGGCGGTCGCCGCCGCGGTTTCGGGCCACGACGGACCGCTCGCCGTCATGTCGTTCAATCCCCACTCCGTCGCGCTGATGGCGCACCTCGCTCCGGACGTGGCGCGCGGCCTGACCACATGCGCCTTCCGCAAGGAGGACTGGCCCGGCGTCCCGGACGACACCCTCGCGCACCTTCGCGCGGTCCCCGACATTTTCCGCGTCGGGGCGTCCTTCGTTTCCCACCGGGCCGACGACCTCGGTTCGCCCCACGTCGCGAGGATCAAGGCGGCGGGCCTTCCGATCCTGTGCTGGACGACCCGTTCTCCCGAGGAGGACGCGTCCGCCCGGCGAGTCGCCGACAACGTGACCTTCGAAGGATACGCCGCCTGAGGGCCGCCCCGCCGCGTCGAGGCCTCCGGTTGTCCGGACGCCACCGTCGAAGGACGCCAGCCACCTGGTCGTGAACACGACAACTGTTGCCAATGACGTTCGACGTCCTTCGCCGGTCCGAGTTGACCACCACCCGGCCCGCTCCACCTAATCCATCAATACCGCCGGCGCTCCAATCCCGTTTCGGGCGGTTCCGGCGACGCGGACGCCTCCATCAGATGGGAATCCGGGGGTATCCCGGAGGGCCATCCGCCCCGCGCCACCTTCCTAACGCTCGGAGCCGTTTCGAATGATGGCGGAACATCGCGACCCGCGCCGCCGTGGCGAATTGCGGGCCGCCGCCTTGCGGATCGAAGTCAATCCCCGCCTCCATGTTCCGTCGGAACGATTCGCCCGCGACCGGAGCCGGACAATGGGTATCGACAAACGTGCAGCGACCGAGGAGTGACCGCCGCGCGATTCAACGCGGAGGCGCGCGCCGCGGGGTGGTCGAGCGGTCAGCGGGCGACAGGCCTCCCGTCATCCGCCCTGAACGATCCCATGCCCGGCGGTTCCAAATCGAACTCCCGCCGCGATCGCGATCCCCGCGGCGATCGGGCCTGACATTCTTCGATGATCCGGTCCGCTTCGTGAGGATGGCGCCCTCCCCTGCGAACGGCCCCCGGATCAGAGCCGGTGGCGGTTACTCCGGGAACCGGGCCTTCACTCCGCGCCGCGTTTATTCTTCGATGGCTTCGCGCCCTTCCTCTTGGCCTCTTCCACCCGCTTCCGGGCCTCCCTCGCGCCCTTGGTCGTGATCAAAACGCGCGCCACGAACCTTCTGCGCTCCTTGAGCGGCAAGTTTTCAAGTCCGGCGATGGCTCCACGGACCTGCGCGATGCGTTTAAGCACCTCATTTTTTTTGCAGTTGAACCGTTGGATCGTAGTCCGCCAAGTTGCGGGCCTCGCGCATCTGCTCGAACACCTCGGCGTATGTCCGGACTTCATCAGGGAAAGGGCCTCCCTTGATCTTCCCGCACGCTTCGGCAGCCGTGCCGTGATTCAGACCGCGGTAGGACTCGTCCCATGCCTCCTCGTCATGGTCTTCGTCGTGCTCACCGCCTGCGACCGTGTCGGCGCTCATTCTCGACATATCGTGAAAATGGGCGTAGTAGGCCGTGCTCTGACCGCGGCGAAGCGCCGCCTGGGTCGGTTCACGTCCGTCAACCCGGGCGCACAATTTCTCCGCCACGTCGAGAAGGCCTTCGGCAAGGGTTCTGTCAGACATGCTCCCGGCTCCCCTCTTCCATCGGGCGGATGTACGGGAATATGTCCTCCAGATCCTCGCCCATGACGTCAATGACCTTTCCGGTCAAGGGTCCTAGTTTGCGACCCTCTTCATGGGGGGTGTTCTTGACGAAGTAAACATGAATGTACAAGCATTCGTCTCCGTCGAAATTGTAGGTCATCTTCATGGTGACCTTCTCCACCCAGTCTCCGAACGTGTCACGTATGACCCGCTCGATGTCGGCCCGGACTTCGTACCGAAGTTTTTGGGGATACCGAACAATGTTGACCAAATCACATTATATGGTGTAAATCGCTGATTGACTACACAACATATGCTAGAAACAGCAAAACACAACATCTTGTGCCTCCAGCACGATTCAGTGCGGGATCCCCTTATTTTACAGGAGATTCCGCATCAAACGCTCGAGTCGTGGTCCAGACGTGTGTATCAGCGATTCGATGCCATGAGCCAAGGCGGATAGGCGGGGGACCGCTCAAATACCATGATATAAGATTGATATGAA
>JANQKA010000130.1 GCA_028281405.1 Hasllibacter sp.
CCTCCAACGCGCGATTCGCGGTGACGATCGAACCGGAAAACCCCGACCTGCTCTCCCGGCGCGAGGCGGTGGAGGAGGCGCGGCGAGGCGGGGCTCCCACGGTGCCCGCCACGCTCGAAACCGAGCTCGCGACCAATCCGTTCCTGCGCGCCGACCGCCCGGAGGTGAAGAAGCTTCTGGGACTGGAGGACGCCGCGGACGCGGAGGTTTTCGCCGAGATCCGCCGCAGGAAGGACGAATTCTGATGGGACCGCTTCCCTGACAAGCGTGTCGGTTCCCGCATGACGCGGAAACCGCCGCCGAACCTATGAATCGCGGATGTGGCGACCGAGGCGGACCGGGGGATTGCCGGGATTCGGGAAACCGGCGGTGAGTCGCGGCGCCTCCGCCCTCACCGAATCCGAACGGATTCGGAGGCGAAAGCCCGGAGACAGGTGATCCCCGTTCCAACCGCGGCCTCCCATTGGAGGGATTCCATCGGGGACGTTGACGGGCTGGTTGCCAACGCATGCCGGACCGCCCGAGCGCCGATGCGGCGGCGAGCTCCCGCTCCACCTTGCCAATTCGCCCGTGGACATCGACCGACTCCGAATCGGTTGACGGCGAAATCCCTTGGTCCGATGCCGTCGCGGATCGGTCCCCCGCCACATCGACGCGCTCCGGCGGGCGGTTGGAACCGGCGACGGCGGTGATTCGAATCCCGATCCTCGGCGGGGCCACGTGTCGAAACCGGGCGCGGCGGGTGATTCGGACCCGATCCCTCAGCCGACGCGGGCTGTCGCGCCCCGTCACCATCGGTGATTCGGTTCACATCCATCCAAGGCGAGGATTCCCCCTCGAGCCTGTCGCGGCGGGTGATTCGAATCCTACGCCCCGTCCCAAGAGCGGTCCATCGCGTCCGGAATCCCAAAAACCGCGGAATCCCGGCGCGGGCGCGCCATCCCGGATCGCCGCGCGGTTCGACGTCTCCGCGCCGGGAGCGGGCGGGACGCATGCCCGTCGGCCGGCTCCGTCCGGCGCCGGTTGTCCCGAGCTTAAACACCAACACCCGCCGCCGCGGCGGTCGGGATCGTCCCGGAACCACCCGTTCCGCGCGGAGGGAATTCCGCGCGGTCAAGCGACGATTTCGGGGCCGCCGCTCCCGGAGATTCCGCGCAGATCCATCAATTCCTCCGCCGCGGCGACGACAGGGGCCAGCGCCTCGGCCGGATCCATGGCGAGGCGCCCGGGATCGTCCTCGAAGCGTTCGTGGTAAACGCGCGCCGTGGCGCCCGCCGTTCCCGTGCCCGAAAGCCGCCAAACCACGCGGGATCCGTCCGAGAACGTCACCCGCAGGCCTTGTCCGGTGGAGACCGAGCCGTCGACCGGATCCGCGTAGGAGAATTCCCCGGCGTCCTCCACGGTCATGCCGCCCGCGCTGGTTCCGGGGAGGTCCGGCAACCGGGAGCGCAGGCCGTCCATGGCGCGGCGGGCCGCCTCCGCGTCGTCTATCCCGTAGTCGTGCCGCAGGTGGTAATCGCGCCCGTGATCCGCCCAATGGTCCTCCATCAACGCCATCACGGACTTCCCGGTCGCGGCGAGGATGTTGAGCCAGAACAGAACCGCCCAGAGACCGTCCTTCTCGCGCGCGTGGTCCGAGCCGGTTCCGGAGCTCTCCTCGCCGCAGAGGGTGATCCGCCCGGCGTCCAGTAGGTTTCCGAAGAATTTCCATCCGGTGGGGGTTTCGTAGGAGGGCAGGCCCAGCTTTCGGGCCACCCGGTCCACGGCGCGGGAGGTCGGCATCGAGCGGGCGACCCCCTTGAGTCCTCCTCGATAGCCCGGCGCGAGTCGGGCATTGTCGGCGAGCACGGCGAGACTGTCCGACGGCGTGACGTAGATGCCCCTGCCCAGGATCATGTTGCGGTCGCCGTCCCCGTCGGACGCCGCGGCGAAATCCGGGCCTTTTCCGGCCAGCATCGGTTCGACCAGATGACGGGCGCGGACCGGGTCCGGATCAGGGTGTCCGCCCCCGAAGTCCGGCAGCGGCGCCGCGTTGACCACGGAGTCCCCGGGAGCCCCGAGACGGTTCAGGAATATCTCGGCGGCGTATGGGCCCGTCACCGCGTGCATCGCGTCGAACCGCATGGAGAAGCCCCCGGCGAAAAGCCTTCGGATCGCGTCGAAGTCGAAAAGGCTCTCCATCAGGTCCGCGTGGTCGGCGACGGGGTCGACGACCTCGACTTCCATCCCACCCAGAAACGCCGCGCCCGGGACCGAGATGTCCACATCCGGGGCGTCGAGAATGTGATATTCGGAAATCGTCCCCGCCGCCCGGTGGATCGCGTCGGTCACGGACAAAGGCGCGGCGGCGCCGTTCGACATGTTGTATTTGAGTCCGAAGTCGGCGTCCGGCCCGCCGGGATTGTGCGAGGCCGATAGTATCAGGCCGCCGTCGGCGCCGCGCGCGCGGATGAGATTGGAGGCCGCGGGCGTGGAAAGTATGCCGCCGGCGCCGACGATCATTCTCGCCGCGCCGGAGGCCGCGGCCATTCGCAGTATCACCTGGCAGGCGCGGTCGTTGAAGTATCTCCCGTCCCCTCCGAGCACCATCGTGCGCCCGGCGGCGCCGCCGGTCGCGTTCCAGATCGACTGCACGTAGTTTTCGAGGAATCCAGGGCGCATGAACGCGCGCGTTTTCCCGCGCAGTCCGCTGGTTCCGGGTTTCTGGCCTTCGAAGGGCCGCGTCGCGACGGTGATTTTTTTCATCGGGCCCCCGTGCCGAAGCCAGCCTCCCGCGGCGGGTCCGTCATGGTCCGCCGGCCACGGCCGCATTCCCCGGAGCATCCACCCGATCCGCCGCCTCCGGCCGACCGGAGCCTCCCCGCCCCGCATCGGGCGTGCCGCGGCGCCGACGGCGCCGTCCCCGGAACCGGGCGGCTCCCGCCCGCGGGAGTCGGCCGATCCGGACTCGGAACGGCTTCGGAGAAATGGTGGAGCCTAGGGGGATCGAACCCCTGACCTCTTGCATGCCATGCAAGCGCTCTCCCAGCTGAGCTAAGGCCCCAAGCGACCATTCCCGACGGTCGCGGCGCGCCGTCTACGGCATGTCCGGAATCGGCGCAAGCGGAAATCAGTCGTTATCGTCCTCGTCGGTGACGTCCGCGATTTCGTCGAGGGAGACCGTGTCGTCGTCCTCATCCTCAACCTCGTCAAGGATGACGTCGTCATCCACCAGATCCGTCTCATCGGACTTGGCTTCGCTCTCCACGATGGCGGCGGCGTGGGTTTTGGCGTTCGCGTCCACGGTCACCGTCTCGCCCGTGTAGGGAGAGACGATGGGGTCGCGTCCGAGGTCGTAGAACCGTCTTCCGGTCGTGGGGCAAACGCGTTTGACGCCCCATTCATCCTTGGGCATGGATACCTTACTCCGGCATTGTGTATCGTCGGGAATCGGCGTTCCCCGACACGCGCCCGGCGTCGATGAACCGCCGGGTGCCGCCGCGTAGGAAGCCTTGGGAGGAGAGTCAACGGGAAACATGGGCGGCAGCATCGAAATTCAGGGAGATCCTCCCGTCAGCGTGGCCATGCGGTGGTCCAACCGGGCGCGTCGGGTATCCCTCCGCGTCTCGATGCTGGACGGGCGGGCCATCGTGACCGCTCCCGCCGACGCCACCCACTTCGAAGTGGAGGCGTTCGTGCGTGGAAAGGCGGATTGGCTCCGGTCGCAGGTGGCCCGGAGGATGGAACGGGCCGAAGTGACGCCGGGCGGCCTCCTTCCCGTCGAAGGCCGGCGGCTGCCGGTCGTGGCGGGGGCGCGCCCGAGGTTGCTGTCCGACCGAGTCGAGGTGCCCGCCGCCCGCGCCGGCCCCGCGGCGCTTGGCCTCCTGAAGCCGTTGGCGCGGGACAAACTCGTCGCCGCCTCCGACCGCCACGCGGCGGCGCTGGGTTTGAGCTACTCCCGAATCACCCTCAGGGATCCGCGGTCGCGCTGGGGATCCTGTTCCCGGGACAGGAAACTCATGTACTCTTGGCGCTTGATCCTCGCCCCGCCCGAAGTCCTGGACTACGTCGCGGCGCACGAGGTCGCGCATCTCAAGGAAATGAATCACGGTCCGCGGTTCTGGGCGTTGTGCGAGCGCCTGTGCCCGGAGATGCGCGTGTGGAAGTCGTGGCTTCGGAACAACAGCGCGGAGCTGCAGCGCTGGTGGTTCGGGTGAACGCGCGTGTCGCCGACGCCCCGGCGCGGCACCGCGAAATCGGGCGGACCGCACGCGGGCAAGCGTCCGGGAAACCGTCGAACGGCCCTGCTCCCGGAATTTCCCGGTCGGGCCGCCCCCGTCCGGAAAAGCGCGGCGGGGTCTCCGCCGGCCGGCGGTTCCGAATCACCGGGACGCGTTCGAGCGCCGAACGGGGCCCGCGCGGCCGTCGATCAA
>JANQKA010000215.1 GCA_028281405.1 Hasllibacter sp.
AGCCATGTTACGAAGCGGGAAAATACGCCTCCTGGATCGCTCCGCCGAAGGTCGGCATCGACAACAAGCCGGGCGATTTCGAATATGTGAAGCTGCATACGGCGTGACGTGTCGGTGGTCGGCCGGTTCGCGGTCGCCGGAACGCGGCGGCGGACCTCGGCGGCGGACCTCGGGGGGCCGGCGGTTCGTCCGCGGAGGAGGGGACTTCGAATCCTCCAACCTCGCGAGTGGCCTATGGCCGGGGTTGTCCCGCAATGGAGGGGATGTCGGGGAATCGCCGCCATTCATGTCCGGCCTGTGCGGGTTCGCCGGGGAGGGCGGGATTCCCGTGCGGGGAGGAATGGGGCGTCGGCGGCCTTGACGGAATTGGTGGCCCATGCCGCGCGGTGATCAACGCGAATCGTTGGAAGACGCCGTCCACAATCGTCAAGCGGTGTATGTTCACACCCAAGTCTCCGGCGCTCCACGCGGGTTCGGATCCCGCCGGTTCGCCCAGGCGGGCGGGGATTCCGGATCGTCCGGACGCGGCGATTTCCCGGGGACCGGAGGGCGTTGTCCGCCGAGGGATTGGGGTTTCGCGGTATTGATGGAATCCGTGGCGCGGGCCGCGTGGAGGTCGACCCGTATCTCGGAAGGTCGCGAACGCCATCGTCAACCGTTGTCGTGTTCACGCCCAAATCGCCCGCGCTTCACCGCCGCGGAGGGCGGCGGAGGGCCGCTTGCGCTGGAGGGCGACCGGAAGTAATCGACGGGTGTCGAGGCGATTCGATCGCCGGAAGGCCAGCCGTCGCCCGGGGAGGGATGCGCAATGGGATTCGTCGAAGGCCGCGCAGGGGCATTCCGGGCAGGCCCGACCGCGCGGAAAGCGCTCCTCCTTCCGGCGGACTCCGGCGTCCTCCCGCCGCGCGCCGGAGGGTCGGTTCCGACCGTGTCCGGGACGGGGCCGCCCACATGAACGCGGCCGCGCCCGTCAAGCAGCATCTGATCGATCCCGAGATATGCATCCGCTGCCACACCTGTGAAAACACCTGTCCGATCAACGCGATCGAGCACGACGACACGAACGTGGTCGTGGACGCTTCGAAGTGCGATTTCTGCATGGAGTGCATTCCGGTATGCCCGACCGGCTCCATCGACGAGTGGCGGATGGTGCTCGAACCGTACTCCCTGGAGGAACAGTACGGGTGGGAGGAACTTCCCGCCCAGGAGGACCTGCCGGGAGCGGATGGTTCCCCGGACGCGCCGGACGCGCTCGACGTCGACGTGGCCGCGCTGTTGGCGGAGGCCCACTCCGGGGCGGGGGGAAGGGCGCGTCCACCGCTCACGGCGTCGAAGCCGACGATCAACATGCACACCGTCGGCGATCCCGCCATCGCGGTGGTTCAAGGCAATTACCGCCTGACGGACGTCGCGTCCGACAGCGATGTCCGCCACATCATCCTCGATTTCGGTTCGCGGCCGTTTCCCGTGCTCGAGGGCCAATCCGTGGGGATCGTTCCGCCTGGCGCGGGAGCCGATGGAAAGCCGCATCGGCCGCGGCTTTACTCCGTGTCCAGCCCGCGCGACGGCGAGCGTCCAAATTACAACAATGTCTCCCTCACCGTCAAAAGGGAGGGCGACGGGATCGCCTCGAATTACCTCTGCGACCTGGAGAAGGGCGAGGAGGTGCGGGTCGCCGGGCCCTTCGGTTCGACCTTCCTTCTGCCGGACGACCCCGAGGCCCGGCTGTTGATGATCTGCACCGGCACCGGATCGGCGCCGATGCGCGCCTTCACGATGCGCCGGCAGCGGGCCCGCGGCGCGGTCGCCGGAGGCATGACCATGTTCTTCGGCGCCCGTTCGCCGGAGGAGTTGCCTTATTTCGGGCCGTTGAAGAAAGTGCCCGACGCGCTTCTCCAAAAGCATCTTGTTTTCTCGCGCGTCGGGGGAGGCGCCAAGGAATATGTCCAGGATCGGATGCTGGCCGAGGCCGACGCCGTGGCGGAGCTTCTCCGGGACGAGGGAACACATGTGTACATTTGCGGCCGCAAGGTCATGGAGGACGGGGTCGAGCGGGCCTTTTCGCGGATCGCGGAGGAATTCGACGAGAAATGGCTTCCCCTTCGCGACCGCATGCGCGGTGAGGGGCGCTACCATGTGGAGACCTATTGAATGAGCGGCGTCTTTCAACATTCCATCCGGGTCGGTTGGGGAAATTGCGATCCGGCGGGAATCGCCTACACCGGCTGGCTGCCGATGTTCGCCCTGCAATCCATCGACGCCTGGTGGGCGGACAGGCTGGGGGCGGGATGGTACGAAATGGAATTCGATCATGGATTCGGCACCCCGTTCGTTTCAATGCGGCTCGATTTCTCCTCGCCCGTCACGCCGCGTCATCCGCTGGTTTGCGAGGTGGCGCCCGTTCGGCTGGGCCGGACCTCGATCACTTTCCGCGTCGTCGGCAGGCAGGACGGCGTCGACCGCTTTTCGGGATCCTTCACCAGCGTGTTCGTCACGCACGGAGGCTTGGAGAAGCGCGAACCGCCCGGGCATGTGCGCGATCTCGTGGAACGCGAAATAGCCGGAAACCCGTAGGACCGCGTTTCGATTGGAAGGGCGTCCCGCGCGGGCGGTGAAGGCGTTGGCGGGAGGAAGCGGA
>JANQKA010000232.1 GCA_028281405.1 Hasllibacter sp.
AGATCACCAACGCGGGACTGAGCGAAAGCCACGTTCACGACGTGTCCATAACCCGCGAGGCTCCGAACTACTCCCGTTGACCATGCGCGCTTCGCGCGATCGGATTCCTCCTTTCGTTTACGCGTCGGAGCTTCCGGTGAAGGGATCCCGCGCGCCGTAGGGAGCGGACTCGCGGAAACGAACCGCGTTCGACTGAAGGGGAACCGACACGCTTGTCAGTCAAGCAATCCCGATGGAGCCCGTCCATCCGGCCTCCCGCGCTCCGCCCGTTCGCGCTGTTGGCTCCGACATGATCCATGTTCCGTCGTGGCGGAGATTCCCCCGTGCGCCGCTCGTGCGCGCGGGTTGCTCCGCGTCTTTGACGGACCCGAAATCCGCCCGGGCCGGGAGGAGAAACATCGAGTCCGGGGATGCGCGCGATTCGCGCGCAAGGCCCGCCGCGGGGTCGGAAAACCTGCGGGACCGGGAAGCGCGATGCCCGTTGGCCGGGCACCGGGCGCTTCCGATGGAGCGGATTCCGCGGACGTGAAATAAGGGGAAAGCGGCGGCGGCGGCTCCTCCGTCCGGAGGGGCCGGCCCCCGTTCGGGCGTGGAGTCCCGGCATTCGGCCGAAGGCGTGGGCGAATTCTCAGCCGGTGCAGGAGGCTCCGCCGAGCACGCAGAATTTGGCGCAGTGCGGATGGTTGAGCGCGACGGGGCGTTCGGCCTCTTTCAGGGTCCGGCCCATCTCGAACGCCGCGTCGTATGGAAGCAGCGTGCAGGCCAGAACCGCGGGGGCCTCGGCGCCCTTGCGCTTCACGACCATGCGCGACGAGGCGCACATGACGGAGGATGGATGCTTTCCGAGAATATCCCAGCAGGCGGTGGTGATTTCGGGAACCTCGACGGACATGTCCATCTCGGGAAACAATATCGTCTCGTCCGGCGCGTGGGCGTCGATGGCGAACCCTTCGTCGCGGAACAGGCGCGCGTAGCCTTCCCTCGCGTCGCTTTCGGCTTCGCCCCACAGCGACCGTCCCGCAACCGTCATGCGGAAGCCGTTCGCGCCGAGCCAGCGCATGCCGGCCAAGGCCTTCTCGAAGGCGCCCTCCCCGCGTTCCGAGTCGTGGCCGCCGGCCGTGTGGTGATCCAGCGAAACCCGGAGCGTCAGTCGCGACTTCCACCCGGCGGGCAGGTCCAAAAGCCACCTCCGCTCGCGCGGGCGCGTCATCGGACGCATCGCGTTCGTCAGGATCAAAACTTCGAATCCGCGCGAAAGTGCGTCCCGGGTCATGTCGCGCAAACCGCGGTTCATGAACGGCTCGCCGCCGGTGAATCCGATTTCGCGGACGCCCCAGTTCCGTTCCTCGAGCTGGTCGAGGTAGTCGGCGACCTCCTCCGCGGAGATGTAGACGAGGGCGTCGTTCCTGGGGGAGCTTTCGATGTAGCAGTTGGCGCACTGGATGTTGCACAGGGTTCCGGTGTTGAACCACAGCGTCCGGGGATCGGTCAGGGCCACGCGCGCCCGGCGCGACCCGTCCGCCGTGATCAGGGGGTCCATGAATTTTCCCGCGTTCGCGACGACCTCGGCGTGATCTTTCATTCCGCTGTGTTCCCGTGATGGACTGCGTTCCGGACGGCCTACTATATCCGGAGGCGTTTTGAAAGACGCCGCCGGACAGACGGGGCGCGGGAGCCGTCCGGCGGGCGCGGCGCTGGACAGGACCCGCCCCCGCCGCTAGGCGGGGCGGGTCGGCGCCGACCGCGCCGGGGAACGAAGGAAAGGGGGATTCCATGGTTTCGCGCACGATCCCGGTGGAACCCTTCAAACTGGTCATATTCGGAGCGACCGGCGATCTGAGCAGGCGCAAGATCCTGCCCGCGCTTTTCCGCCGCTTCTGCGCGGGACAGATGCCGCCGGAGGCGCGCGTCATCGGCGCGGCGCGGACCGAACTGGGGACCGACGGCTTCAGGAAACTCGCCCGCTCGGCCTTGGGTGAATTCGTTCCCGGAAGCGGCGGGGAGGCGGTGGAGGCCTTCGTCGGGCATCTCGACTATGTCGCGGTGGACGCCGTGGGAGACGGCGGCTGGTCCGAACTCGCGGAACTGACGCGCGGGGGCGCGGTTTCGGCGTTCTACTTTTCCGTCGCCCCGAGCCTGTTCGGAAATCTCGCGGAACGGTTGAAAACCCACGGAATCGCCGACCGCGACAGCCGGCTGGTGGTGGAGAAACCCTTCGGCCGCGACCTTGAAAGCGCGCGGTCCCTCAACGCGACGCTGGCCGAACACTTCGATGAAACGCAGATCTACCGGATCGACCATTATCTGGGAAAGGAGACGGTCCAGAACCTCATGGCCGTCCGCTTCGGCAACATCCTGTTCGAGTCCCTCTGGTCGGAACGCTACATCGACCATGTCCAGATCACGGTCGCCGAGACCGTGGGCGTCGAGGGGCGGGGGCAATACTACGACCGGGCGGGCGCCATGCGGGACATGGTCCAGAACCACCTGATGCAGCTTCTCTGCCTCATCGCGATGGAGCCGCCCTTCCGCTTCGACTCCGACGCGGTGCGCGACGAGAAACTCAAGGTGATCCGGGCGTTGGAGCCCTTGGCCCCCGAAGACATCGTGCGCGGCCAATACGGCGGCGGCGAAGGGCTGACCTCCTACCGGGAGGACGCCGGGGTTCCCGACAGCGCGACCGAGAGCTACGTGGCGCTGAAGGTGAACATCGCGAACTGGCGCTGGGCGGGCACCCCGTTCTACCTGCGCACCGGAAAGCGCCTGAAAAGCCGCGTGTCCGAGATCGCCGTGGTGTTCCGCCGGGTGCCGCATTCGATCTTCGGGGGGCAGACCGACAACACGCCCAATGTCTTGACGATCCGGCTGCAGCCGGACGAGGGCATGAACCTGCGCGTCACGATCAAGGAGCCGGGGCCGGGAGGCATGCGGCTCGTCGAGGTGCCGCTGGACATGACCTTCGCCGAGGCGTTGGGTTCCGCGGGCGAGGACATTCCGGACGCGTATGAACGTTTGATCATGGATGTGATACGTGGCAATCAGACGCTCTTCATGCGCGGGGACGAGGTCGAGGCCGCCTGGGCCTGGACCGATCCGGTCATCGCCGGATGGGAGGAGCGCGGCGACCGCCCCGCGCCTTACGACAGTTATTCGACCGGACCGGAGGAGGCGCTGATGCTTCTGCACCGGGAAGGGCGGCGGTGGAGGGAGATCGACTGATGGACATCAGAACCTACCCGGACAGGGACATGATGATGGTGGACGTGGCCGACCAGTTGGCGTCGGAACTGGCCGAGCGCCTTCGTTCCCACGAAAGCGCGACCTTCGCGGTGCCCGGCGGAACGACTCCCGGCCCGATCTTCGACATGCTCTCGGCCCAGCATCTGGATTGGCCCCGGTGCCATGTCATGCTGACCGACGAACGCTGGGTGCCCGAGGACGACGTGCGCTCCAACACGCGGCTGGTCCGCGAGCGGCTGCTCACCGGCCCCGCGGCGTCGGCGGTCCACGTCCCGCTCTACCTGCCGGGCGACCGTCCCGAGGACCGCCTCGACGAGATCGCCGCTGGCATGGAGGGGCGCTTTCCGATTTCGGTTCTCGTTCTCGGCATGGGCGAGGACATGCACACCGCGTCGCTTTTTCCGGGATCGGAGGGATTGGAGGCGGCGCTTTCCGACCGCGCGCCGCCGATCCTGCCCGTCCGCCCCGCCTCGACGTCCGAGGTGCGGGTGACCCTGACCGCTCCGGTTCTCAAGGGAGCGATGTCCACCCACATCGTCATCACCGGCGAAGCGAAGCGCGAGGCGCTGGAACGGGCCCGCCATCTTCCGGTCGCGGAAGCCCCGGTGAGGCTCGTTCTCGGCGGCGCGGTCGTGCACTGGGCCGGTTGAGGCGCCGCGCCGCGGGCTGGCCACGCGGGACGTTCGGTGGAATTCGCGGGTCACCGGAACCCGGGGGGCGCGCGGTGGTCCGGAACCATCCGAGCGGGCGGGGCCTCCGGATCCCGCGGAACCCGCGCGCGCGGAGACCCGGGGTCAGTAGTCGGGGGGCTGGGCCAGGCACTTGCTCGGAACCCGCGCGGAGGCCCGGGTCAGGGTGGAAACGGTGGAAAGTCATCGAGGCACCGGAACCCGCGGACGCGCGGAGGCCCGTCATGCCGCCCGGCCGATCCATGGGTCGCCAACCCGGAACCCGCGGAAGCGCGAAGGCCGGACGGGGATCGTTCCCGACGGCGCGGCCGTATACAGGGCGCCGGGCGGCTCGATGCCGCACGGCCTCGCCAACGGCGCTCCCGACCCGGCGAATCGGGCCGGGTCCGCGGACGCGGGGCGGCCTTTCCGCGGCGGAGTCCAGGGAATCGGCCATTCGGGGAGGTTGGCCTCCCGCCGGGGCCTTCGTGTCCATCGAGGCGCGGGGCGGCCTCCGAATCGTTCGGCGGGGCGGTCGGGATCCGCGGATGAGCGACAACCCGGCGCGGGCAGTCTGTCCGCCTCGCGAATCACTCCCGGGGGCAGTGGACGCTCGTCCGCCGTTCCCGGAAATGGAAACCGGGATTCCCCGCCGCAATTCGCGGCATGCGAACCGAGGAGGCGTTCATGACGATCTGGTCCGACCTGGAGGCGGCGGCCGAGGCCCGCCCATCAATCCTTTCGCTGTTCGACGACCCGTCCAGGGCGGAGACGTTCTCCGCGGGCGCGGGCGATCTCTTTTTCGACTACTCCAAGACCGCGATCACGCGCGACACCCGCGACAAGCTCGTCGCGCTGGCGCTTGGAAGGGGGGTCGGGGAGCGGCGCGACGGGATGTTCGCCGGCGCGGAAATCAACGAGACCGAGGGGCGGGCGGTCCTTCACACCGCGTTGCGCGCAGACTCACCGGTGATCGTGAACGGTCGGGACGTCACGGAAGCCGCGCGGGAAACGCTGTCGCGGATGGAGGCGTTCGCCGAAGGGGTCCGCGCCGGGAATCCGCGCGGACCGGGCGAACCGGTCACCGACGTGGTCAACATCGGAATCGGCGGGTCCGATCTCGGTCCCGCGATGGCGACCCGCGCGCTCGCGCCGTTCCATGACGGCCCCGCGGTCCATTTCGTGTCCAACGTGGACGGCGCCGACATCGGCGACACGCTCGCCCGTCTGGATCCTGCTCGGACCCTCGTGATCGTCGCGTCGAAGACCTTCACCACGATCGAGACGATGACCAACGCCCGCACCGCGCGCGACTGGATGGCGGGGGCGGTTCCCGACCCCGGGGGGCGATTCGCGGCGCTTTCCTCCGCTTCCGGCAAGGCGCGGGAATTCGGTGTTCCACCGGACGCGATCTTCGGTTTCGAGGATTGGGTCGGGGGCCGCTATTCGATGTGGGGGGCCATCGGCCTGAGCTTGATGATCGCCATCGGGCCCGAACGTTTCGGGGAGATGCTGGGGGGATCCCGCGCGATCGACGACCATTTCCGATCCGCTCCGCCGATGGAGAACATGCCGATCCTGCTCGCGTTGATCGGTTTGTGGCACCACCAGTTCTGTGGCTTTCCGACGCGCGCCGTGCTGCCCTACGAGCACCGATTGGGGAGGCTTCCGGCCTATCTTCAGCAGCTGGAGATGGAGAGCAACGGCAAGCGGGTCGCTATGGACGGCTCCGCGCTGGTGGTGGACTCCGGCCCCGTCGTCTGGGGCGAACCGGGCACCAACGGACAGCACGCCTTTTACCAACTCATTCATCAGGGCACGAGGATCGTGCCCTGCGAATTCATGGTCGGCGCGTCCGGATTCGAACTCGACCATCATCACGGCCTGCTGGTGGCCAACTGTTTGGCGCAGTCCGAGGCGTTGATGAAGGGCAGGGGCCTCGACGAAGCGCGCGAAATGTTGTCGGGCCGGTACCACGGGGACGAGTTGGAGCGGCAGGCCGCGCACCGAGTGTTTCCCGGCGACCGGCCCTCGACCACGCTGGTCTATCCGCGCCTGACGCCCTCGGTCCTCGGCCAGATCGTTGCCTTGTACGAGCACCGCGTCTTCGTGGAGGGCGTGATCCTGGGCATCAATTCCTTCGACCAATGGGGCGTGGAGTTGGGAAAGGAGTTGGCCACGGCCCTGGTTCCGATCGTCGGTGGCGAAAAGAGCGCCGGGGACAAGGACGGTTCAACCCGTATGCTGGTCGCGAAAATCCGCGGCTGGAACTGATGCCTGTCCGGCCGCCTGCGGTCGTGCGGTTCGGGTGGACGCGAAGCGCTTTTCCGGGCCGCGGGCGCGGTCGATGGGTTCGAAGTCCGTATTCTTCCTCACGCGACCGATGATCCACGCATGTCCTTTCGGTTTGCACGCGTTCGGTGCGGGCGTGGTCGCCCCGTCGGGTGTTCCGGCCACGCACCACCCGCGCGTGGCTGGCTCCCGTCCCTCGGTGACCGCCGATGGAAGCCGTCGACAAAAGCCAACCCGGGGAAAGGGTGACGCGCCCTGTCCCCGGATTGCGGGAGGTTTCCGGGCAGGGTGGCGATGTGCGCGGTGGGGTCGAAGGCCTTGTTCCGGGCTTGGTCATCGTTCCGCGGGATGCGCCGCGCGGTGTGGTCGACGGGCAAGCCGGCGCCGACCGCCGCTGTCAAGGGTGCCTTTGTTCCGACGGGTCTTCGGGGTCAGAATCTTCGTCCGGCTTTTTCGCGAGATGTTTCTCGATTCTCGTCAACCTCTCCAAGACTTCGTCCCGGTGCTTGATCCTGTCTTTATTGGCTTCGGGGGAGTGGGCGTCCTGCATCGAGCTGACGATTACCCCGATCAGAAGGTTCATCACAACGAAGGTCGTGACCATGATGTAGGGCACGAAGAACATCCACGCGTACGGATGGACCTCCATCACAGGGCGCACTATCCCCATCGACCAACTCTCCAGCGTTACTATCTGGAATAGCGAGTACAGAGAGAGGCCGAGCGTTCCGAACCATTCGGGGAAGGTCGCGGCGAACAGATTCGTGGCCATGACGCCGCCGACGTAGAACATAACGCCCATCAGCATGAACACCGACCCTATGCTCGGCGTCGCGCTAAAGAATCCCTCGATAGCGCGCTGCAACGCGGGGGCGATTGTGATGAGCCGCAAAACACGCAGGATCCGGAGAACCCGCAGCACCGAGAACGATTCGAAATTTGGCAGCAGCGTGAACCCGACGATCAGGAAGTCGATGATGTTCCAACCGTTTTTGAAGAATTTCCACCTATGGGCGATCAGTTTGAGGAGGATCTCGAGCACGTACACGGAGACGCACATCTTTTCCAGCGCCAGAATTGCCGGTCCGGCGACGGACATCGCAGACTCGGACGTCCCCACGCCCAACAGGATGGCGTTGAAGACGATGATGGCCATGATGCCCCGTTCGATCAAGGGGTGTTCCAGCCATTTGCTCAATTTTTTCCGCATTGTTCCTGACATGCCCCCTAATTTACCCGCATCCGAATCCGGGCAATGTTCTCTCTTTGGTCTCGGCCCGGGCCGCGAACATGGCGGTGTATATGGATCCGTGTCCGACCGCGCAAGACCCCGGCTTCATCCAACGGCGCCTAAGGAGGACACGGGATTGGTGTTTCGCTCGCAAACCGGAGAATCCATGTGCGCTTTGCGAATACCCTGGGGCGCAGGTCGTGATTCGCTGGAATCCCGGATGCCGGTCGTGGATTGCGAACATGGTGGTTGGCGCGCGTCCGCGAATCCGGCGAGGAATTGGCTCCGTCCGCGGATTCACAAAGGGCGCGTGCGGTCGGGAGGCGAAACAGGCGCGGGAAGCGCCCACCGCCAGTCATGCCGGCGCGATCGCCCCCCGCGTAGCGAATCGGCCGGTTTCGCGTTGAACAATCAGGTGCGGTCATGTCCGTGGGCGGCGAGAGTTTCACGATTCGTTCGCGTCGACGCGGCGATTCGTCCGTGCCACGGGGCGTTGCGATTCATGATTGATTATGCGGACCCGGATGTGGCCGGCGGACGCTCGGCCTTCCCGGTCCGCCGCTCCGTGGCCGACCGTCGAACGCCGCGGAACCGCGATAATTCGCCGTAATTGTTGGAGCGGGTGAAGGGAATCGAACCCTCGTCTTAAGCTTGGGAAGCTCCTGCTCTACCATTGAGCTACACCCGCCACGCCCCCACGGTAGCGGCGTGGTCGGGGGGTGCAAG
>JANQKA010000242.1 GCA_028281405.1 Hasllibacter sp.
TCCTGTCCGCCGCCCCGTCGCTGGCCCGGCGCAAATCAATGGGCCACGCGCGGCCGCTCAAGGTCGAGGGCGACCCGCCAAGCCCGGTCGACCCTCCGAAGGGGTGCTCTTTCGCGGAACGCTGCCCGCGCGCCGGGGACATATGCCGCGAACGCGCGCCAAGGCTGGAAGGGGGAGGGCACCGGGTGGCCTGTCATTTTCCGGGCCATGATTAGAGCGCCGGCGGTTTTGATGGAATCAGTGGCGCGAGCCGCGTAGAGGTCAACGCTAATCGCGGAAGGACGTCGAACACCATCGCCAACCGTTGTTGTGTTCACATCCGAGTCGCCGGAGCTCTATAATTCAACAAGTTCAACCCCGCGGCACGATCCGTTGCAAGCGGCACAATAATGAAGTGTTTCGGGCGCGACCGGATGGGATAATGTGAATATTCTCACGTTCGGGTGTTATCTTGGAATCGAAATCCGGCATGTCCGGTTTCCGCGGCGGGGCCACCTCGTTGTCGTGGTGGTCACGTTCTGGATCATGACGCTTGTTCCGAATTATCATATCAATGTGAACTGTCCATCTTTGTCGGCTTGGCCTGAAACCCAATTGCGAAGTGTCTCTGATTGTCGAATTTCATCCATTCCGATGTTTTGTTTTCCAAGCGATTCTATTTTTTCCTTTTCGCCGAGGACTTTTCTCATTTGATTTATCTCCATCAACCGGAAGGAAGATCTTGGAAACTTTTCCATGAAGTCGCGAAGGTCTTTCAGATTCGGGGTGTCTTTCAGGACTTTTTCATATAAATCAATGTCGAATCCCGGGCATCCATTTTTTTTGAATTCTTCATGGACTCCATCCGAGGAATATTCACCGCTACCGCCTTGGATTTTCAATTCGTATCCCTTCTCGGCTTTGCGCCAGGCGATCGAGTACGCCCTTACTTCCCTTTCGTTTGGAATCCTTCCGATGAAGTCGGCGATGACGCGTCGTTTTTTCAGAAGGACCGCAATGGCGTTTTCCGACGAGATTTCCATTGCTTTACCACCCATCAGGTGAAAGGCGTGCCAGAGGGTCCGTCCATTATAATCTTTCCGCCAAACCCGGTTGGCTCTTTTGAACAGGGTGATGTCGCCTTCCACCTTTTCTTCATCGATTTCCTCCCAATGATTGGATCGAAATTTTTCTATCCAATACTCGCCGGTGTGACCGGCGTTCCGCTTATTGTCGGTCATTTCATGATTCCTCGCGTAGTCGCTTGATTTGGGATTGCTTTGAAACGCTCCGATGCGCGAATTCGGGGCTGACCCGGGTCGAATCTGTGCCTTTTATGTCCCAAGTGCGTAGTTGACCCTTGGTCATTCCCGCGACACCCTCCCGCGGATGCTCGGAAAGACCAGGAACGGTGTGCTTCCTTCGCCAATTCCGGCGACCCCACGATTGACGCGCCCGGGTTTGGTGCGTCCGCCCCCACCGGGAGGCGGACGGAATGGCTCGTCAGGGACTCCTGCCTCCGACGTAGAAGTCCACGACATCCATGCAGACCCTAAAGTCACCGCAAGTCCCTTCTCTCCCGGTTGAACGTTCACCGTCGTGGGGTGACGCGGCTCGGACCCTGGCCTGCCCGTACCCCTTGTCCGGGGAATAGTTGAAGGTGCCATACGCCATCCTGTCGATCTCGTATGGCTCACCGTCCCACGAAATGCGTGCTTGCGCATGGTCCCATCCACCCCGCGCCTCGATGACGCCGTTGTCGCGCTCATCGATCGCCATCATGCTCGCTTCATACCAGTGCCACTCCGCCAGACGCGGCCAGAACCGCTGCGGGACGCTTCCGAAAAAGCGGCGCATCTGTCGGGGATCCTCTTGGAAGATGTCGGTCGACACGCCCGTGACCTGGACGCTCCGCACGGGTCGTCCATCGGGAAAGGTTGTCCCATCCGAGAATGTCAACCCGGCGTCGAGTTGGGGATCGCCCGGGTCGAAATAGACGGTGAGATTCGCGCTGGTGACCCTGTCCGTTACTTCCCACCGGGTGTGGTTGCCGTCATGCGACAAATTCACGTCGTCGGCGAACACGTCCTTGTATGTCACGACCGGGAAGCTGTGGGTGACCGTGTCGGCGTGGACCGCGGTGCGGTACGCGCTGGACCTGGGGACGTAGTTCGCGGGATCCAGCTCCTTCACGAACCGCGGCCCGCAGGCCGAGAGGCCCATCAAGGCGATGGCGGCGAATATCGTCGCGATTCTCCGTGTCATTGTCTCGCTCCTTCCGTAGGCTGGCGGGAGCGGCGAACGTCGCCGCGCTTTTCCGAATCATCCTTCCACGCCTCCCGCCAAGATGACCTCGCGGGCGGTGAGCCTAATACTACAATGTCGCACGCGGTGTCTGTGAGAAAATTGTCGGAAAATTCCCGAAAATTCGCGGGCGCTGTGGGAGTATACAATATGTGGTGCTCAATTTCTTCAACCACCCTATATGATGGCGCATTCTCACGAAATTGTGATTTGCGGCATTTCGAGCAACCCGCGCGCGCGCACCGGGACGTCCTGACGGAGTGGAATCAGGCGAATCGAATCACCCCGCCTCCACACATCCTCGCGACTCACGAATCACTCGCCTCGGTCACCCCCGGAACGCGCTTCCTTGATCCGCCGCGTGCAACCTTCCCGTCCTCAGCCCCGCCCGGCTTTGCCCCCCGAACCCGCTGGTGGACCTTGAACGGGAGAGGAGACGCATTGGACATGATTCCGACCTCGTCTTGAAGGGATCCGGACGCGGAACAATATTTTGTCGGATCGGCAATGGCCTAGGTCCGGGTTGTGGGCTCTGTGGCACGGTATCGGGGAGGCCAAGGTTTCGGCTTCCCCCGCGTATCACCGCGAATTCGGATCTTCGGACGGGATTGCGGCTTGGGTTGATCCCGACGCGGTCGGACCCGACTTCGGCGCATTGATGGGCGTTGTGAGCGGCCCCGCCGCCCACAACGCCCATGACACTCGATCTTGGGACGACTTCGTTCGTCCCAGCCCGCCCGGGGAACCGAACGGGATGACGCGTCAGGGCTGCCGCCCTCCCACGTAGAAGTCCACCGTATCCGAGCAGACGGTCGGGAATTCACATTGCCTGGACTCGTCAACTGGGGTGAAAGCGCGAACCCTGGCTTGCCCATAACCCTTGTCCGGGGAATAGTTGAAGGTGCCATACGCCCACCTGTCGACCTGATATGGCTCTCCATTCCACGAGATGCGGGCTTGCGCGTGATCCCATCCACCCCGCGCCTCGATGACCGCGTTGTCGCGTTCATCGATCGCCATCATGCTCGCCTCATACCAGTGCCACTCCGCCAGACGCGGCCAGAACCGCTGCGGGACACTTCCGAAGAAGCGTCGCAGCTGCCGGGGATCCTCTTGGAATATGTCGGTCGACACGCCCGTGACCTGAACGCTCTCCACGGGTCGTCCATCCGGGAAGGTAGTCCCGCCCGAGAAGGTCAACCCCGCGTCGAGTTGGGGATCGCCCGGGTCGAAATAGACGGTGAGATTCGCGCCGTTGACCTGATCCGTGACATCCCATCGGGTTCGACCTCCATCATGGGAGATCTCCACATTGTCGGCGAACACGTCCGTGTAGGTCACGACCGGGAAGCTGTGGGTGTCCGCGTCGGCGTGGACCGCGGTGCGGTACGCGCTGGACCTGGGGACGTAGTTCGCGGGATCCAGTTCCTTCACGAACC
>JANQKA010000253.1 GCA_028281405.1 Hasllibacter sp.
ACCGGGTTGGTGGTGGTCGGATGTCCACGCCCACGCACCACATGAGTGTCGGGTGGCCACGAATAAATCTCCCCGCAGACCCGGCGGAAGGATTCATCCGCGATGCGAGGCGGGAGTGAATTCCGATTCGACACCATTCCCGTCGGACTTCAGGATGCGACCTGTCAGGAGGGAACATGGCCGACATGAATTTCGAGAAAGTCGCCGCCGACCAACCGGACGGGGTCACCGTCCGTGCCCGCCGCGGCTTCGCCGCTCCCCGCGCGGTTGTCTGGCGCGCCCTGACGGAGGCCGCGACCGTCCGACGCTGGATGCGCGGCCCTCCGGGGTGGTCGATGCCGGTCTGCGAGATGGACGTCCGCGTCGAAGGAACGTTCCAGTGGCGTTGGCGCGTCGACGAAACAGGGAATGAATTCGGATTCCACGGCGAGTATCTGGAGGTCGAAGCCCCCGGCAGGCTCGTTTACACGGAGGTGTTCGATCCCGGTGGGGACGGGGTCGACGGATTGGGATCCAGCGTTGTCGACATCGACCTCTCGGAGGAGGAAGGGCGGACCCTGATGACAATGCTGATCCGGTACCCCGACTCGGAGGCGCGCGACGCGGCGGTGGGGAGCGGTTTGGTTCACGGCATGGAGATGAGCTACTCCATTCTCGACGATGTGTTGCGGGAGGACGGGAACGCTTCCGAATCCGGGACGCCGTAGGCGGCCGGACGGCGGGGACCGTGTGACCGCGCCCCGCCGGGATGCCCCGCCTCTTGTTTCCAAGGGCCGGGATGGCGGATGTCATGCCCCGATTCCCGGGTGGTCCGGAGTCTCGATGGACGCCGCGCCGGCTGGACCTCCGGGGAAGGCGTGAACCCGCCGCCCGGAGCGGCGGCCATGGTTCGCCTTGAAACGCGGGGAGGCCGCGTGATAAAGGGAATCTTGACGGGGCGCGACGGGTTCGCCGGTGCTTTGGAGGCGCCGAGAGGATTCGGCGGCGACCGCGCGCGTCCTCATCGGGTTGGCCCCGCGCTCGGGAAGTTAGCCGCCGCCGATAGCGGCGGCGGGAGGCGGTTCGCCGCTCGACAAAGCCCCGGGGGAATTCGGGGCGCCGTCATTCGGGAGGAAACATGACAGACACGAAATTCGAGAAAGTCGACGCCGACCATCCGGACGAGGTCACCGTCCGCGTCCGCCGAGGCTTCGCCGCGCCCCGCGCGGTCGTATGGCGCGCCATGACGGACGGCCCGACCGTCCAACGCTGGCTGCTCGGGCCGCCGGGATGGTCGATGCCCGTTTCCGAGATTGACGCCCGCGTCGGTGGAACGTTCCGGTGGCGGTGGCGCAACGAAGAATCCGGGGCCGAATTCGGATTCCACGGAGACTATCTGGAGGTCGAAGCCCCAACCCGGCTCGTTTCCACCGAGGTTTTCGACCCCGGCGAAGACGGTGTCGACAGCATGGGTTCCTGCACGGTCACCACCGAACTCTCGGAGGCGGACGGGCGGACCTTGATGACGATGCTGATCGAGTACCCCAGCCAAGACGCGAAGAACACCGCCCTGG
>JANQKA010000265.1 GCA_028281405.1 Hasllibacter sp.
TTGAGGATGTCCTCCAGTTTGGACCGGCTCGCCTCCGCGAACGCCGGTTCCCGAAGGATCTCCTCCATGATCCCAGACAGTTCGTCGGTCGCGGTTCGGATGGTTGAAGGACTGGCCGGTAGGCCAAGATCCAATCTGTCAAGCCATATGCGGTCGGTCTCGCGGGCGATGTCGGCGATGGATTCGACCCAAAAATCACGATCCCGGAGAATCCGCCACCGTAGATCGCTTTCTCCAGTGAGCGTGACCCGTGCCGCGCCGAACTCGGAGGTTAGGACCTCGGCCTCCTTATGGATGGCTTTCCGGGCGAGGTCGCGCAGGTCGTCGTAGCCTGCGGCGTCCGAGATCGGGATGTCGATCTCGAGAAATTCGAGGACGGACGTTGGAACCTCCTCCACCTCGATCCGCCCATCGATGGTGATCATCGTGGCCGATTTCGGCCCCTCTTCGCCGATGTTACGGCCCTGTGGCGTCCCGGGCATGACGATCCACGGGTCTTTCGAGTGGACCCGGCGGCGGTGCACATGCCCGAGTGCCCAGTAGTCGAAGCCGTGGGCCTTGAGGTCCGCCACCGAGCAGGGCGCGTAGGGATCGTGGCCTTCGGAGCCGGACAGGGAGGTGTGGAGCATGCCGATGTTGATCGAATCGGGGACCGGGTCCGGGAATTTCGGAAGCAGGCTTTCTTCGGCGTGTCGACCGGAAAAGCTGACGCCGTGAATCCATACTTCGTCGTCGAGTTGGACCTTGCCTCCACGCCCGTCGAACACATGCACGTTGTCGGGAAGGCTGATCTCCCCGGTGATAGGGTTCTCGGCGTCGTGGTTTCCCTTGACGTAGAACACCCTGACACCCTGGGCTTGCAGGCGTTCGAGTTGTCCGCTCAGGAAGGCCGCCGTGCGCGCGCTGCGCTCGGAACCGTCGAACAGATCCCCGGCGATCAGGACAGCGGAAACCCCGTCGGAGAGCGCGACATCGACGATCCGGGAGAACGCCCGCCGGGTCGCGGTTCGAAGCCGCCCCATCAGGTCCGGATCCCGCAAGGCCAGTGATCTCAGGGGCGAATCCAGATGAACGTCCGCCGTGTGAAGTAACTTGATCATGTGCCAGACTCCCTAATTTGGCGGGGTACGCTGAAGTTCCCTCCGTTTTTTGCGCTTTCGTACAGTGTTGAGGGCATGAACTGCGGAGCCTCGTTTACGCGAGGCCTCGGTCAGGTGCAACGTAGTTTGATCATGTTTCGCTCATGTGTCATAGTCGGGCTGGTTGACTGAGACGGATCGGAAGGAGGCCGGCGTAGCCTTGATGGGAGCATTGAGATCGCCCATGCCGACTCGCGTGGCGGCATTCTCGCTACTCGCGACGGATGAACGATGCATCCCGCCACGTCTCGGATTCGCCCGACAACACCCAGGTTCCACTTACGCCGATCCGTCGAACCGCCGAATCAGCCTTGACATTCAAAATTACTTTGCTATATAAGGTGATACGAAGATTTAATCAACACGTCTAAGAAGCGAGAGACTGAAAATGAGAAATATGTTGCTCCACACGCCGATAGGCAAGGACAAGCGCGGAATGACAGTTGTATGCATGGAATCCGGCGAGAAATTCGACTTGGCGCGTGCGGACGAGACTTGGGAATCGGACCATCCGCATGGAGAGGTCTTCCGTTTCGAAGACAGGTACTTTCATGTGTATCTTGGCTTTCGCAGAGATGACCACCCCCCAATCGGGTCAAGAACCGATAGGCGTATCACTTGCTTCGTTGCTTATGAAATCGAGGCCGACGATGCGGAAAATTTCAAGATCTAAGCGGCGTTGTTGCACAATCATACGTTATTTCAATAGGGTTCACACATTTTGGGGACCGAAGAAGTTGCGTCCATCCGGTGTCTTGGTGACCTCGCGCTGCCGCGCTCCCTTGCTGGTCTTCGCGAGCGCTTTGGTCTGGCCTCCCTGAGGGGCCATACATTTCTGGCCAATCGAGGTTTGCGCATTATTCCCGCTTTGTTCCTCATTCATGCGCCCACGCGGGCCGGTTCCGGCGGCGCGCGCGCGCCCTCCGGAACCGGCCCGCGTGGGCGGCCTCGCCGGGCGGGTCTCCCCGCCATCTTCTTTCGTCTGACCCATTCCGGAGTTGGTATCGATGTGGCGACCGCCGACTCAGGTCTCAGCGCGATCCCCGCAGTTCCCCTCTTCGGAGCTAATTCACGGCTTTCCGCTTCTGGGCGGCTCCCGCCGTTTCCAGAATCGTGGTGCCCTCCACAGCTTTCCGTTTCGACTCAGTGCCAGAGGCATTCGCCTTTGATTCGGCGTTCGCCGTCCCGGGCTTTTCGACGGCCTCTTCATCCTTCAGCATTGCGCCAGTGAGAGCAAAGAGAACATTGTCCGGTTACGGATGCGAGTAAATTGGAGGGTATGCCATAGCACAACACAAACAAACTACACTTCTCATGTCGTTATATCCACGAGAAAATCAGAAATATGGTCCAAAGCGGTATCGCCCGTACGATCATTGAGAATATGAATTAATCGTGGCAACCCAGCGATTGCATAGGCATTCGCAATTTTTATCATTTCACGTGGATTGACAGAAATTTCAACATCGCCCGTGTGTGCGATAGCCAATAGCATAATCACATCAGATCGCCAAGGATCGCTTCCAAACACGGATCCTGGAATTGCATTGTAGGTTTCACCCTTGCGCTTGAAGTCAGGAGAAATTCCCTCCTTGACCGCAAGACACATAGCCAAAAACCACATGTCCACCATTCGAGGAAATGGACTTTCCTCGGGATCGTTGCGGGATCCTTCCACCCGAGTCAGGCAGAAGGCATGGAATTCCTTTTGAAATTCCTTTGGGAGATGGATTTCGACTGCGGCGAACTCGTTCATTCATTCCTCCTCGGATTCGATATTGATCACTTCACGGCGTACACAAATTTCGCAGTGTTCGTGATGGTTGCAGTGACACTGAAGTATTCCACTTCGTTCAGTGTTTGGATCATTGACCAAAATTAGTGGGTAGTGGGCTGGATTAGTCAAAGTGAATACATGTGCAGCACGTTCATCGATAATATCTTCACATCCATTAATCTCTGAGTGAGTCAGAAACAGAATCAGTTGTGAACTTTGTTGCAATGCATGATATAGTACTGACTGCTTCACATATCCGCTCATCATTCCTAATGGCGTATCAATAACATTAGGAGCTTCAACCTCGCTAATTTGTGTAAGCGCAAGAATAAACGCTATTGTCAATGCACGCCTTGACGCCCCATTTAAATCATGTGAAGGATCAAGCGAGTTGTCATTCATCCCATAAACAGAAATACGAAATTCCGGATCAATTTCAGTTCTTACTATACTGGATCTCTCAGATGAATTAGAGCCAATCATATTAAGAAAAAGATGATTCATCCGATCACTTACCATTTTAATTTCCGACGTCTTAATTGTTTCAATTGCATTTGATAGGATTAACTGGATATCTTCAGTTATCTGGAATTCTGAAATTATTGCCATCCCTTTAGAATCTTTTTGTAATAGTTTCTCACGATCCTGTTCATACTTTGACAACTCCTTATTGATGTGTTCAATCTTCATGTCAAGCCTAATTACTTCATCATGCGCTTCACTGGCTTGCTTACGGTACTGGTCACGAGTCATTTGAAGCTGTTGTATATCCACATCGGGCAGATTCTTAATCTTATTCTCCAGGTCTGACAGTGCCTCCCCATATTTACGACGGTCATCTGAAGCAATTCTCCGACGATCAAACACTACCTTGAACTCATCTGCCCAAGTATTTTCTTGAACTGGGGAAAGCAATTCACTAGCTCTGAAATAGAGTTCAGTGATTTTCCCTTGAATCGCATCCGAATTGCGACTCTCTTCAATTAATTTTTTAATATGAGACCTCCTGCGGAATCCATCAGGATCACTTTCATCAAGACTTTCACCGCATATGCAATTATGCTTTGTCAAACAATCATCAAGTACAGGAATGGTCTGACTTGGAATTCTACCAGTTTCGTGCATATTGTCAAGAATTATTTTTGCATCTTTAATGCGATCTTCCATTAACTGTCTAACAAGAGTTTCGCTCCTAAATAAATTCGAATGATCTTTAATTGCCCCATCAAGATTATCATCCGCGATTCTTTTGTTCTTAATTATCTCCATGCGGGAATTTTCCAGATCTTCACGGTTGCCACTACGAAGTGCAACCGTAATTTTTTGGTCAGCTTCCTTTTCAAGGAGAATCAAATTATCTTCAGAATCCTTCGCTTGTTTCAACTCTTCTTCAAGTTCAGCAAGCTTATCAGTAATTTCGCCAATTTTAGTAGTGACAGATATAAGTTCCTCCTGATTTCCTGCTGAGCTACCAATTTTTTTGTTTAAATCGGAATTTACACTCTTAACGTGCTTGAGTGAATTTTCGATTACCTCCACTCCGAGAAGTGATCGAATTGCCCCACCAACACTCTCTCTTTGTAATTTTTCATCACTGTCAATAAAAGTAAGAGCGCTGTCACCGTCAGTAAAAAACACACTCCTCAGTTCCACCGGCAAATGGGGATGTATATGTGCTTCAGGACTGTCAATTGAAATTGTACCTTTGTCAGTAAATTTAATTAAATTCACATCAGTTATGCCACGCGTCCAATCGTTCTCGCGAACGGATTCATTGGCATATCGTATCAAACGATACTTAATCCTATCGGTGCGTGTTGGAATTTCGAAGTCGATCTCGACAGAAATGTCAATGTCGCTTCCCGCTGAAGAGTCATTAGGACTCAAACGAACATCCTGACCACGATTGCGAAGAGCGACATCGCCAAAGAGACCCCACTGCAGGGCAGTGAGTAAGGTCGTCTTGCCGCTTTCATTAGCGGCGCGGACCACCGTCAAATTGCGGTGTGTGTCGGTTCCGAATTCGAGACTGATATCCCTCAGAATCCGGAAATTTGTGATCTTGGCCCGAAGTAGTTTCATCGGATGCTCTCCTAGTCCTGCTTGGTCCCGGTTTGCTTTTCATGAAGATTCTTTCCGGCCCTGTTGACAAGGCCACCGATAATCTTCACGATGCTGGTTCGTGAAATTGAATGAGCATGCTCACTCTTGAGCAATTCCTCTAGAAGGATTCCGAGGTCTTCCCGATAGCCCTTGTACCGTTCGGGAACACCATCGATCTCTGCCTTCAAGACCTTCAGGATTTTTTGGTCTTTACTGGCCATTATCTCACAATCCTCTCGTTCGCCAATTCCTGAAGGCGAGAGACCGCTTCGTATGGTCCTCCTTCAGTTGGTCCGTTTCGAGATAAACGGGCAAATTCCCACACCCGTTCAAGTTCTGATCGAACGATTCTCCTTGCATCCGGATCATCAATCGATGAAGAATCACTTATGCCAGGAGGTACCACCACAAAATCATGAATAGTGGCATGCGTTTTATCAATTTCTTTGCATGTCCTTAATAGTCTACCCCTGCGTTGAATCCATTGTTTTTTGACAGTAGTACTTGCAAGTACGAATGCAAGTTTTATTTGCGGAATATTTACACCCTCATCCAGTACTCTCTTTGCGGTTAATATTCTTATTTTACCACTCTTGAAATCTGATAACAATTCCTTGGTTTTCTTCCGGCTTTGAGTTTCTTCGCTTGTAATCTGACGATACTCAACACCTCTATTTGATAATATCCGATTCACCATTCTTAATTGCTCTGGATCCTTGTCGGTGGCGTAAATTAATGTGTAATTCATTTCACGAATATTTTTCAAATCGAGAAGTTCTGCCAATTTTCCAATTTTACCAGCCGCCGTTTCAAGAATCAATCGACGTTCTCTCAGAAGTGATTCAATATGGGTGTTTACTTTATTGGCTTTTATTTGCCAAGCATACTGTGAAATTCTTCTAGTCAACTCTCTCCAATAATCCATTTCGTCATCGTTTAGATCAACAAAGTGAACAAAATAATCATATTCAGTTAAACATGAATTAATTGCATCCTCAAGGGAAAAAGTGTAACAAATATCTCCAAAAAATGAAATCAAAGCTTCAGTTCCTTCATTATCATATTGGCGAACGGGGGTGGCAGATAATCCGATGCGATAATCGAAAATCTCAGGTGGTGATGAAATGAATAAAGGAGCGCCTAAATTGTGAACTTCATCTGCAATCAGCAATTTCGGAACATTGATTTCCGAAATGTCATGGATAAATTTTTCAGTGCAAAGAGTGTCATGACTTACGACTAACACCTCAGTCCGGGAAATATTCATTTTCAGCTGACGCTTTGCCTTTCTAATTTCTCGATTCCGTCCATTAGGGCCGTCTACGTTTGACAAATTTACTGGTTGAATGTTGAAATCTTCAATTTCGCCGCACCATTGCTCAATGAGAGGGAGGAAAGGTGCAGATACTACGATAAGTAGTTTTTCAATTGTGTCTTGTAGCCTAGTTGCTGCAATCATAGACGTCTTGGTTTTTCCTGAACCTGTTGCCATCTCCAAAATTCCTCGATAACTAGAATCCTCCCAAGACTTAACCGCATCCCCTTGATGAGAATATGGACCTGATTCGAAATTGATATTTTTCGGTATAGTCAATGAATTGTAAGTGGATGAAATTGAAGATTTGTGATTGTCCCTTGTTTCGAGATTAAAAATCTGAGAATCAATTGTTGACTTGATTTCCTTTGGTTTAGAATCTGTTTTATACAATTTTACTATATCTTGTGCAACCGCATCTGGAAGGGGGATCACAGATACTGAATTGCTTATACCGTTCCATAAATTCTCAAATTCTTGATTTAAGCGCTTTATATGAAATTCGGGATCATCTCCTATCCATCCGCGAGATAAAGTCAATTGCTCGCAATTTCGATTCAATCCCGCACTCGTCATGTTAGTAGACCCATGCAATGCCGCTCTATTTTGGCCATCATCGAACAACCAAGATTTCAAATGAAAAAGAGCATTCTTCATTACCGCAATTCTGACAATTAATCGCTTCTCCGTTATCAACCATGCAATACATTCCATTGTGTGGTGTACTAGAGATTCTTCATCTGGAATTTCGTTCAGAAACAATTTTTGAGAGATATCTCGAAGTACGGTCTCATCTTGAGAGAAAACGTTATAGTCGTTCTCTGTTAAATACGGGCTGATGATCAGCCGCATGGGATCGCAACTGTATCGTAAGAATGTCGCGAGACCTGGTGCGATATCTGAGAGTGATGCACTTGAAAAGTATCCCATCATGATGTCAAGGGACTTTGTCGACTTTAATGCGGGAATGAGAACCTCGATATTCACTGGGTCTTCGGGAAGAACATAGAGCGGGCGAGCGGTCGACAGACAATCCTGAAGACCGAGATTCGCGGTTGGCATTGTGTTAGTGCCCGATCTGATGTCGAAGTTCACAGTCATCGCTCTTTTCACTTATGGCAGGCCAGACAAACCTTTGTCTGTCCATACAGTTCGTCGATGTCCAGAGGTTCGTGATCTGGACGCAGGGGATTGATCTGGGTATTTGAGCGTAGGCGGGTGAGCCTCTTCTCATAATCTCGCTTGATCTGTTCGATTCTTTCGGGCTTTTCCAGTTGTTCCAAAGACTCGCCCTGGCTCCAAGTGAAAGGGGAACCGTGCTCGACAGCGGTTTTCTCGTAGGTCTTCGCTTCTTCGAAGGCATCGGGATGACGCTCCTTCAGCCTCACCCATTCGATTTTCTGTTGGAAGAAGCAGAAGGTGCATCCGCTGCGGGTGCGCCAGGAGTAGTATGCCGGCAGTCCCAGTCCCGCGCCATCCAAGAGCTCGATCACCCCCGCCTTGTCGATTCCCGCATCCTTCAGCGGCAGTTTCACTACAAGGCTGTCGCTCTTTGACGAGTACCCTTCACGATACTCCTCGTCGCTTCGTATCGCCACGTAGCTGTAGACCGTGGCGCCCTCGTCGATCATCGGGTACACCCACTTCTCGAATGGGTGTATCTTGAGCTTGCGGGTGCACCAACGGGCCTGCGGGGACGGCAGGTAGTTGTTGAGCTGCTTCAGCCAGAAGTCGAAGTCCCGATCCGGATTCAGCCTCAGGATCGGTTTTCCGAGGAACCCCTCGAGCCGACCGAGGAACTCATAGACCTCGGGCAGTTCTTTCCCGGTGTCGGTGAAGAAGTACTCGATTTCGAGTTCGGGGTGATGCTGACGCATGTAGATCGCGAGTGCCGCGCTGTCGCGGCCGCCTGACAACCCCAGCACATGCTTCTCCGTTCCGGTCCTCATGACGCCCTCTCGAGCTTTGGAGACTCTGTCATGATTCCTTCGCCGCGGATGACCCGCGCAGTTATCTCGGCAAGGGCGGGAAGGATTATGCTCTTTCGATCGTGGTTCGTGTCACCGATCGTCTCCGCGATCCGTTCGACCAAGTCGTCGACCGTTGAGCGGTCGGAGTCGGCCAGATCAAACTCTTCGTGGAACGGGACGGGTCTCCCGTCCATTCCGATCACGACGGCCATGGCCTGTCGTTTTTGCGGTCGGCCCTTCACGCGGGCGAAGGCCTCCGCTCGCAGGAATTTCTGCGACATGTCGGCGATATCGATCATCGCCCGGTCGTGGTCGAGGTCGATCCAGTCTCGGGGCGGCTTGTTGGCGGCGAGGCTGGCGATGCCTTCGAATGTTTCGGGCTTTTCGTCGAACTGTGAAAGCCGACCGATGAAGGCTTCCAAGTGGAAGTCTCCGGCGAGTTGCCGGACGTTCTCCGCCCTCTTGCGCAACTCGACCAAGGAGCTTGGTGAGAGGTTCGGGACTTGAAGCTCTTCGAGCATCTGGTCCCTGAGTCGTTTCATCATCGTGGGGTATGCGTGAACCAGCTCCTCAAGACCCTCGCGCACGGCGGCCACGGCCTTTCGCATGCCCTTCTCGGTGGAGGATGCGGACTTGCCGACCACGGCGGGGGGAAGGTCGTCGAACAGTAACTTGTTGGGATCCTTGGCGAGTTTGAAGATGTCCCTGATCTTCACCGCGTTTTTCGAAAGCTTGAGGGTGCGTTTGGTCCAGGACGGCAGCTCATGGTGAATGGCGACGAGACCGCGGGCCACATCGATGGGTTCGAGATTGCCCAGGGAATTCGAAGGATTGATCGCCCGCACCACGTCGGCCATGTCCGAAAGCAGGCGACGGACCGCTTGGGACATGTCCATCCACCGCAACTGTATCGTGCCGGCGTCCTTGGCGAGGTATTCGACGTCGATCTCTTCGATACGCGCCCTGAACAGTCCTTCCCGGTAGAGGGCGATCTTATCGCGCCGCGAGAGGATGAAGGCCACCGCGAGCACTGGCATCAGACCGTCCTTTACCCCGAAGGGGGGCCGGCGCCAGCGGTCGTACAGTTCAGAGAGCGAAACCGAACGGCTCTTGTTGGCCCTCAGGAAATTGGCGGCTTCATCCCAGATCGGCTTCAGGCGGCGGGGATCCTTCCCCTTCGGGGTGGTGAAATTCCACCCGTCCGCCCGACGGTCGACATACAGGCCGGGGTCGTCCAGCATGGAGGCCAGTAGGCCACCTTCTGCGGGGAACCCATCGATTCCAAGGCGTGGCTGGCCTTCGTTCCCAACCATCCTGCGGAGCAGCGCGTTCTGCGCTCCCACGGCCGGGCCAGATGGCTTTTGCCGATTCAGGAGCTCGTTGTGGAGCTCTGGAGCTTGGTTGAAACGCTCGTCAGCGAGATCGGACGCGAGAGCGCTCAGCCCCGCGAAACCGTAGACCTTTCCGTAATGCGATTTTCCATGGTGAGCGTCTCCGCGAACCCATTCGGCGTCATGGAACGACTTGTGCAGCTCCGCGTCGAGTTGATCCTGCAGCGCGGTGACCCGCGCGGTGACCTCGCGCCGGGCCACGGCGTCTCCGATCAGGTCGGGATGATCATTTTGGACGCGTTCCATGGCCATCAATTCCCGCGCGAGTCTCACGATCGACCAGGAATTCAGGGAGAACCCGACGACGAGATCCCAGTCCCGCTCACCCCGGGCGGCCTTGCGGCACAAGTCGCGCGCTTGCTTTTCCGTTTCGCCACCGGTGGGGACCGCGAGCACAAATCTCCCCGCCGTGCCGGAAGGTGGCTCGTGCTCGGCGGCGAGTTTCGCGATATCGCCAACGGAGGCGATTTCCATGTCGAACCAGCGAAGGGTCCCAGTCTCGTGATAATGGCGTTTCGCAAGAATCGGTTGAATGGACGCGAGCCGCTTGATCACCTCGAAGTCGATTTCGCCACCGTTCTCGAGCGCGGCTTGACTGGCACGCTCCATGTTGAAGTCGCTTCCGGCGAAAATGGCGTACGAATCGCGGAATTTGCGGAAGACGACCAGCGACCACCTCTCGAGGCGCAGAAGGTCATCCTCCAGATCTTTCTTTTCGAGGTCCGGTAGGCTGGCGCGGAGCGTCTTGAAGCCGGGGACCAGACCGGAGCGTTCCTTGAAGAGGTCGATGACCGCGATGGTCTTCAGAACCCTCAGGTGACGGGCGTCACCTCCGGCCGCCTCGCACCGTTCCAATGCGTCCGCGGCCAAGGACCACCGATGACCGTCCGGGGACGCTAATATCGATGGCTCAAGATTGGCCCTCAGATAGTCCCAAAGGTGGCTGGGAGCGTAGAGGTTCCCCCCCCCCCCAATAATTTCCTTGAATCCAAAGGGTTCGGCGGAGTTGAGGAAGCCGAAAATGCTCCTCTGATTCTGTCCGAAACCACGCCTCGACATGGGGCCGAGAAGACAGGCGACGACCGGGTGCAGCGGCCAGCATTTCTCAAGCATCCGGGCGAGGGGAGCCGCGTCTGCGGGGCGATCCCGGCGCGCGAGTTTCGCGACGGCGAGCGAAATCCGCTTCTCTTTCTCCTCAGGCCGACGCCCGCTTTCGATGGCCCGTGAAATCAACTCGATCTGCTCATCGCCGGCGGCATTGATCGGCAGATCCAGGAATCGTCCCTGAATCTTGGACCATTCGTCGCGGATCTCGCGGGACAGTCGGTGGGCGTATTCCTCGAACGCCTGATGAAGCACACCGACGATGATGAGGCGACCCTTGCTGCGGGCCGCCGCTTCGGCGAGCTGCTGGAACACGTAGACGTCGGCCCCGCGCTGGGCGGCGGCCTCCAAGAACTTGCCCATCTCGTCGATGAACATGATGACGCCGCCATGGCTTTTCGGCTTGCTCGCGGCGGCCTCGGTGATGGTGGCGAGGAGTTTGCCCTCGTTCCATCCACCGCGTGGCTGGCGGGAGGCGATTCCGGTTGCCTGAAGCGCTTCGCCGATCGCCCGAACGGGATCATCCCGCCGCCCGACCACGGGAACAATATGCCACCCCTTCGCGCCGGGTGGCAAAGCTTCGGTCATTCGTCTGGAGCATTTGGCCCCGAACACCGCCTCCGCCCGCTTCCGCTCGGCGGAGGAACCTCCCAACAATGCGCTCAGCGCGACCACGAGGCTTGACTTGCCGCCCCCATAGGGACCGGTCCAAGTGAACGCGCCCTGTTCGGTTTCGCGAACGTGCCGGGCCATCGAGAGCAGAACGTCCTTGGAGGACTGAGGACACACGAATCCGTCGAGAGCTCCCGCGTCCCCGAGATCGGCGTCGATCCGGACGGAACGGAGGAACCGCTGAGCGATTCGGGTGTTGCCGACGATAGCCATCAGGCGGCTTTCTTGCGGACGTCGGACGGGAAGTCAAGACGGATGTGGTCGAGCGTCGATCTAAAATCGAGCCGGGGCCCGCGCACGACCTGCTTGAGTCCCGCCGTCTCCGACCAGCGGAGGCCGCCCGACGTTTGCCGCTCCAAGCGGGCGAGCCTGTCCGCCACGTCGTTCTCCTCGAGAAGGAACACGCGGCCGGGACTCCCCGGCTCATGGGCGACCGCTTCGAACGAGAGCGTCGCCGCCCCGGGGAAGCGGCGGTTCCAGAAATCGAGAAGGGCGTACAGGAACACTCCATCCCCCAAGGTCGTCTTCGCCCCGCGAACCAAGCGGAATCCGTCGCGCCTGCCAACCGCTTTCATCAGGCCGAGCTCGATGAGGGGCGATTCGAGCGCGCCGTCGTTGTCGGCGCGCCCCGAGGGGGGAGGGGCCGCGTAAGTGCGCGCGAAACAGGTCACATCGCCCTTGATGGTGGCTTCCGATGCGCGCTTCCACCCGAGATCCTTTGCGACGCGCAGGATGCCCTTTACGAGGTCGTCGCGGTCGAAGGTCGGTGCCGGGCAGTGGTTGAAGACCCAGAACCAGGTCGTTTTCGTCGACCGGGCCGCGAGGTGCCAGTGCACGAGCCACAGCGTGGCCGGGTTTTCCATGTAGGGGTCGAGGCCGCCGCGGTCCTTGAACATCCTCTGGCCGAACTCGGTGGTGGCGATCGAGTCCGCGCCCGGAGGCTCCTCGATCACGCCGGCGACGGTCGCCCAATGCCGCATGGAAGAGACCATGTTCTTTCCAACGCCGAATCGGGCGATGGCGTCGTCCCGGAGGAACACGGACTTGTTCCCGTTCCGGCCTTCCGTCTCCCACACGGCGTCGAAAGCCTTCTTCAGCCACCCGTAGCGCAGCGGGAAGGTCTCGTGCCCCGTGAACAGGGGGCGGTATCCGTCCTCGAAGAGGGGTCCACGCTGCATGCTTTTGGCCCGGATGGTTGCGGTCCAAGCTCCGCTATCGTACGGTCGGGGCGGGAGCAAACATGAAATCGGGCCGATCGCCCGACCGTGAAATCCCCTGTGAAACTTGGCAAAAACGGCATGGAACGCGGTGGTGGAGCGAATGCGATTCGGAAACACGATCTACCTCGACCATCAAGCGACCACGCCGATTGATTCGCGCGTTCTGGAGGAGATGACGCCGCACTTCGGCGGGGCCTTCGGCAATCCGCACTCCGCCGACCACGCGGTGGGGTGGCGGGCCGCGAAGGCGGTCGACGAGGCGGCGGCGCGGGTCGCCGCCCTCGTCGGTTCCGACCCCGACGAGATCGTGTTCACCTCGGGGGCGACCGAGGCGAACAATCTCGCGATTCTCGGCCTCGGTCGATTCGCCGCCGGAGGGCGCCGCCGGCGCGTCCTGGTTAGCGCGGTCGAACACAAGTGCGTGCTGGCCGCGGCCCGTGAACTTGGCGGGCGGTGCGGTTACTCCGTCGAGACGCTTCCGGTGGACGGCGAGGGCTTCCTCGACCTGACGGCCTTGGAGGAGGCGGTGGACGACGACGTCCTCGTCGTCTCGGTGATGGCGGTCAACAACGAGATCGGGACGATTCAGAATATGGAGGCGGTATCGCGGATCGTGAGCGGTCGTGGAGCCCTGCTGCATTGCGACGCGGCGCAGGCTCCCGCCGCGGTCGGTCTGGACGGCCTCGCTGGATTGGCGGACCTGATTTCCCTCTCCGCCCACAAGATGCATGGCCCACAGGGCGTGGGCGGGCTGTGCGTGAGGCGCGACCTCCGTGGACGGATCGAGCCGCTGATCCACGGAGGCGGACAGCAGTCCGGTCTGCGGTCCGGCACGGTCCCGGTCGCGCTCTGCGCCGGATTCGGGGCCGCGGCCGACCTCGTCCGATCCGCCGAATACGGACAGCGGAGAGAGGCGATGCGGCGTCTCCGCGATCACTTCGTCGAGCGTCTCGGAACTTTGCCTTGGCCGACGTCCCTGAACGGGCCCACTGGAGATGGTCGCCATCCGGGCAACGCGAACCTGATCTTTCACGGGTTTTCCGCGCAAGACATCCTCGGGAGGTTGCAACCGGGGGTGGCGGCGTCCACCGGCGCGGCCTGCGCGTCCGGAATCCCGGAACCTTCCCATGTGCTGCGCGCGATCGGGTTGTCCGACAGGGAAGCCGGAAGCGCGATCCGCTTCAGCCTCGGTCCGGAGACGGTCAAGGCCAATGTGGACGAGGCGGTGGAAATGATCGCCGACTGCCTGTCGGGCATGGCCGAAGCCGGCTTGGCGCCTTTGGGGGAGACGGAAGCGGAACCGGCATGAGGTCGGGCGTTCCCGCGCCCACGTCACCGAATCCCCAGGAATTTCTCCAAGCGGCGCTTGCGCACTGGAAGTGAAAGACGCTCCAGGCTCTTGGCCTCTATTTGTCTGACGCGCTCCCGGGTCAATCCCATTTGATTTCCCACCTCCTCCAGGGTCATTTCCCCATCGCGGTCGATTCCGTACCTCATCCGCAACACCTCGGACTGGCGTTTCGGCAATTCGTCCAGTAGATTTCCGATGACTCTTTTAATGTCTTCCTGTTCAACAACGTCCGCTTCATCTTTGGTTTCGGAAATCAGGGAATCCCATTGCTCCGCGTTCTCGGGATACTCGGCGATCCGCGGAACCTGGCGCAGGTGCGCGACAAAGTCGAGGGGCAATCCGAGCTCCTCGGCGAAATCGCCGTCCGTGCCGGAGCCCCCATTCGTTTTGCGGGGAATGACATTTTCCGCGACTTGATCAATCCAGCGCAATTTCTCGTGACGGTCGGCGGGAACCCGGATCGCGGAGCCCTCGTCCGTGCGCCATCTTGAAAGAGCTTGTTTCATCCAGTAGCGGCAATAAATGGTGAATCTCTTGTTGCGTTCGGGGGCGAACCGCCAAATCGCGCTGTGCAATCCGGTGTACACGACCTGGAACACGTCCTCGGGGTGCTCGCCGTCTTCGACGTTGCGCGACGAGAAGCGGCGGGCGTACGGCAGATGCCCAAGCTTGAGCTCGACCACCGTCGATTCGAATTGTGAAACGAGTTCTTTGAACGGTGCGGCGCGCTCGGGCGACAGTGTTCCGGCGATCTCCGCGAGTACCGGCATCGAAAGGTCGAGTTTTCTCAACGCCGCGAGCGGTTTCGAGCGTTGTTTCCCGCGCTTGGCCGGATCCCCGTCATGCCAAGCCCTCAAGGCTTTCACGGCGGAGACGGCCTCGACCGTTTCGGGGTGCTCGGGGTGATTGGGATATATGGATTTCAGAAAAACGCTCTTGGGCTTGCGGTTTCCTTTGAAAGCGTTGTCGATCTCGCGGAGGATGGCCTCGATGACGTCCCCGCGGGAAAGAATGCCCGCATGAAGATTCCGCTTCGCCTTCGTCATGCGGGCCACCAGCCGCAATTCATCGGGCCGGGTCAGGACGGGCCGGCGTGTTCCGGGAAGCGGCGTGGTCCGGTTGAGGGCGCCGATGACGGACTCCGTCAATTCCTCGGACGTCACCTCCGACCGGACGTCCCAGAGCGTTTCGTCGCTCGATGTGTTTTGATCGACAATCTCGATGCCCGCCGTTTCGACTATGCGTCGGATATTGGCGCGCAATTCCTCCAATTCCACGTCCCCTTCGCAATGGGAGATCAAATCATCCATGTCGTCAAGTGAGCAGATCCTTTTTTCGAGGATCTCGTCGCACCAAGCGGCGCACGCTTCGGGATCGATCCGCAAACGCGTGCATAGTTGAACGGTGGCCCGGCGGGTCGACTTCCGTCCGTGCTTGAGTGTTTTCAGGAAATCATATTCCGCGTCGACGTCCGGAATGTCCGTGTCGGGCGCGCGCGCCGGCGGAACGGCGGTTTCCAAATCGCCGTCGTCGCGATCCTGAATCTCCGGCGGCGCCGTCGGGAACGGAACGAACAATTCCGATTTCGCCACGCCCGGAGCCCGGTCCAGGTAATCCCTCAGGGCCTTCCTCGCGTCGAACTCCGGCGGGCGGGCGATTTCTTCGGTGACGCCGCGCATCCGCGGCGGCGGGGCGATTCCGGAACCTGGACGCCCGACCTCGACCGCCGGCCGGGGCCGCAGACCGGTGTCCGGATGGGGCGCGCCGATTGTTTTCTCGAACAATACGAGCGGTTCGGACGGCAGTCTGGCCTTCGACGCGCGGAACATCCTTTCCACCATCGGCAACGCCACGGTTTTCGATATTTCCGTGGTTATTCCCGAAATCGGCGGAATGCCGGGATTCGTTCCAATCCGGCCAATCCCCGGACGCCGAGCGCCGCGAGGTTTGGCCGCCGGGGGCCGGGCCGTTCCTCCGCCACCCCGTCCGGTCGCGCGGAAGTCGTTTTCCGCGCCTGGCCCGGAGACGACCGCCGGGTCGAGCGCCGAATTTCCCTCGATTTGGCGCATCGCCAAAGTTTCGCGCCACAAATCGGAATTCCGACGTTTCCCGGACGCCGATTTCGTCACCGATTTGGTTGGAGGCGCGATGGGAACCGATTTGGCCTCCGTTGCCGACAGAACCGGGAGGGCGGCGGACGGCCGCGTCAATTCCATCGCCGATCCGTCCGCGACCGGAACCTGTTCGACCTCCGGCCACTCGTTTCGGCCTCCCCGTGGCGGCTTGGAGCCTGACCCCACATGGCCTCCCGGACCGGTGGGAGGAACCGACGTGGGTTTGGCGCGCTCCCTCTCCCGGCGACCGGGGGGCGCGCGGCCATCGCCCGGTCCCCGGGCGGTCGCGATCCGCTTGTTCTCAGGCGGCATCGTGAAACGCCGGGTGAACTTCCGCCGTGTCAACGGCGGAGGCGGCGAGCCGAGCGGGCGACGAAGCTTCGGCCACGGGCGGCGTTCCGCCGATGCCCGCGGCTTGGGTTCCGGCCATTTTGGGGCGGCCGCCTGGTTGAGTGGTGATGTTCATGCGGCCAGCGTGTGCGGCGCCGGGGCGGATTCGTCAACGCACAATGCCTCACGAATCGATAAAGAAATAGTGACCACTGCGTTACGGCGAACTTGGTGGCGGATGGATGTACCCGCGCCATCGGTGGCGCGAGGGAGGGGGCGTGTCATCCGGTCGGACGCCGCCGGCCTTGAAACCCGATGGATCGGCGAAGGGGCTCCGCGCGGCCGCCCCTTGTTTCGAAGGCCCGTGCGGAGAATCGTCGGTTGAAGTCTCCGATCCCCGTCACGCGTCGGACGGTGAGCCGGGACCGAGGGACCGGGAGGATGGAACCCGCGGGCATCCGGATTTGTTGACAAAGTTGGCCCGGTGGCAGCCGTCCGTCACGGCGGGTGAAGGCGGCGCCGGATGGCGAGGCCTCCGAGTTCGCGGCTTCGGCGCACCGGCCGGTTGGTTGACGCCGGGAGTGGCCCGAAACCGGGGGAAGCTGGCTCCCTTTGGCGTGTTTTGACGAACTTCGGTGTTCGGGCGGACCGCGCCGAGGAAACCGGCCGTGGTCAGGGCCGCGACCGGGAACGCCGGAACGTCGGGGATTCGGCGAATCGGATGGACCGGCGAGCGACCGCGGCCCGGGCGGCGATCGGGAGTGGCGCGTCGCCGCGATTCCGGCGAATTGGGTGGGCCGGGGAACGATCTTGGTCCGGGAGCGGCATTGAAACGCCGGTTGGCGGGATTCCCCGGCGCCGGGCCCGGAGGGGCGGGCGGGATGTTGAGATGCCGCCGGTGAACCGGCGACCCGCCAGCGTCCTTCACGTCGGTGAAGGCGGCGCCGGATGGGGGGAACCTCCGGGCTCGCGGCATTGGCGCGCCGATCCGGTTGGTGGACGCCGGGCGTGGCCCGAAGACGGGGAAAGGTGGCTCCCGTTGACGTGTTTTGGCGAACGCCGGGGTTCGGGCGGACCGTGCCGAGCGAACCGACCGTGGTCCGGGACGCGACCTGGGAACGCCGGAATGTCGAGGCTTCGGCGCATCGGATGGACCGGGGATCTCGGGAACGCCGAGGTTTCGGCTAATCGGATGGACCGGCGAGCGGCCTTGGCACGCGAGACGTTCGGGGAGTGGCGTGAGGTGTTCCCGTTTTCGGGACATTCCCACTCCGCCGCGGTTCCGGCTTTCCTTTCCGACGATCGGGCGGCCGGGGACCGGTCTTGGTCCGGGGGCGGTCATGATTCGTCGGTTGGCGGGATGCCCGGGCGACCGACCCGGCGGGGCGGTGGACGCCGTCGGTGAACCGGCGACCCGCCCGTGGCCAACCGCGGAGGCGGCGCCGGGTGGCGGATTTCCCGGTTCCCGCGGCTCGGACGGAGCGGTTGGCCGCGGGAGGCCGTCCGCCCCCGGGATGTCGGGGCCGGCGGCCAAAATCGGGGCCGCGACGTGTCGCGCCCGCCGCATCCACGGCGCGGCGGCTCCGACGGCCTCCCCGCCCGCGGGTCGCGCGGCGGCGCGCCCCGGAATTCCAAGTAAGCGCGCGGGCCGGATCAACGCGGCGGGCCGCCTCCGGGACTACTCCGCGAAGTGACAGGCGACCCTGGCGCCCCGAAGGCTCCGGAGTTCGGGATGACGGGCGCGGCAGACTTCATCGGCGAGGGCGCAGCGTGGATTGAAGGCGCATCCCGGCGGCGGGTTGATCGGATCGGGGATTTCCCCCTTGGGCGGCTCGGCCTCCCGCCCGAACCCGTCGATTCTCGGCGCGGCCGCCAGAAGCATCCGCGTGTACGGGTGCTTGGGATCCCCGAACAACTCGTCCGGCGGGGCCTCCTCCACCAAGTGTCCCAAGTACAGCACTCCGATCTTGTCCGCCATGTGCCGGACGATGGTCAGGTCGTGGCTGATGAACAGCAGCGTCAGGCCCAGATCGTCCTTCAGGTCGCTCATCAGGTTCAGAACCTGCGCCTGCACCGAGACGTCGAGCGCGGAGGTCGGCTCGTCGCAAACGATGAACCGGGGTCCGGAGGCGAGGGCCCGCGCGATCCCGATCCTCTGCCGCTGGCCGCCCGAAAACTCGTGTGGAAACTTCTCCCCGTCCTCCGCGTCGAGGCCCACCTTCTCCAAAAGCCTCCCGGCGAGCCCGGACGCGTCCCCGCCCCGCGCGGCCACGGGCTCGTTGATGATGTCCCTCACCTTCCAGCGAGGATTTAGGCTGGCGTAGGGATCCTGGAAAATCATCTGGACGTCCGCGCGCAACCGCCCGAGCGCCTCCCGATCGGTTTCCCGGGCCGGATCGACCCCGTCGATCTCCACGGAACCGCCGGACGGCGGCAAAAGGCCCACCACCATTTTCCCGATCGTGGACTTGCCCGAACCGCTCTCGCCCACGAGCGCGTAGACCTCGCGCTCCCCGATCTCCAGGTCGACGCCGCGCACCGCCGTCAGGGTTGCCCTCGGCAGACGCTCGATCACCCGGTTCAGCCAGGGTTTCGACACGTCGAACACGCGGGTCAGGTTGGAAATCCTCACCAGGACCGTCATGCGGCCTCCATCGGGAAGAGGCAGGCCGCGCCGCCCCCGCTCCCGGAAATTTCCGGCCTCGGATCCAGGCGGCACGCGTCGCGGGCCTTCGGGCACCGGGGGGCGAAGGCGCAGCCCGGCGGCGGATTTCCGAGCCGCGGCATCGCTCCCGGAATTTGGCGAAGACGCCCCAGTCCCCTGGAGGCCAGCGGCGTCGAGCCCATGAGACCATCGGTGTAGGGATGGCGCGGACGCTGGATCACGTCCCGGACGGGGCCGAGCTCCGCCAGGCGCCCGGCGTACATCACGGCGACCCTGTCCGCCGCTTCGGCGATGACGCCCATGTCGTGGGTGATCAGCATCACCGCCGTCCCCCGCTCCCGGCAGAGACGCTTGAGAAGCCCGATGATTTGGGCCTGCACGGAAACGTCGAGGGCCGTCGTCGGCTCGTCGGCGATCACCAGGGACGGCTCAGCGCAGAGCGCCAGCGCGATGACAACCCGCTGCCGCATGCCGCCGGAGAATTCGTGTGGATAGCCGCGGACCCGCTGGGAGGCCCCTGGTATGCCCACCTCGTCGAGCGCGGCCACGGCCCGCTCGCGGGCCTCGGACTCGCCGACGGGAAGATGCGCGAGCATCGTCTCCGAGAGTTGGTCGCCGATCCTCAACAGCGGATTGAGCGAGGTCAGGGGATCCTGGAAGATCATTCCCATTTCCTTGCCGCGCAGCGCCCGGAGCGATTCGGGCGCGGCGTCGTCGATGCGCGCGCCGTTGAGCCGCACCTCCCCGGAGGCGATCCGCGCGGGGCGGTCCAGGATGCCGATCACCGCGTTTCCCGTCATCGATTTGCCCGCGCCGCTCTCGCCCACGACGCCGAGGATTTCTCCGGGCGCGATGTCGAAGCTCACCCTGTCCACGGGGCGCAGGACTCCCCGGCGGGTCGGGATTTCCACCACCAGTTCGCGGATGGAGAGAACGGGCTCGGCGGCTTCGGTCCGCGGGATGGTCGCCTCCATGGCCGTCACCGCAATCGCGGATTCAGCGCGTCGCGCAGCCAGTCGCCCAGAAGGTTGACCGAAAGCGCGAGCGCGAGGAGCGTGAAGGCGGGGAAGAGGAGGATCCACCACTCGCCGGAAAAGAGGAATTCCTGCCCGATGCGGATCAGGGTGCCCAGGGAGGGCGTCGTCGGCGGCGCGCCCACGCCGAGAAAGCTCAGCGTGGCCTCGGCGATGATCGCCAGCGCGAGGGAAATCGTGGCGATGACGAGCACGGGCGACAGCACGTTGGGCAGGATGTGGCGCGTCATGATGGCCCCCGGGGAGCGACCGATGAGACGCGCCGCCTGCACATACTCCTTGTTCTTCTCCACCAGCGTCGCGCCGCGCACCACGCGCGCGAATTGCACCCAGTCCGAAAGACCGATGGCGAGGATCAGCACCCAGATCGCCATTTGATCCCGGTACTCCACCGGAGTGACGCCCTTGGCGATCCCGAAGATCAGAAGGGCCACGAGTATCGAGGGGAAGGTGAGCTGAACATCCGCGACGCGCATGATGACGGTCTCGGTCCAACCGCCCCGGTAGCCGGCGAGCAGGCCCAGCGCGACGCCCAGGATCATCGCGAACAGGACGGCGGCGAAGCCCACGAAGAGGGATATCCGCATCCCGTGAAGAATGGTGGAGAACACGTCCCGGCCCTGATCGTCCGTGCCGAGCCAGAACACGTCGCCGGTGAATTCGTTGGGGCGCATCGGCGCCGAGAAGCCGTTCAACAGGTCCAGCGAGCCGGGGTCGAAGGGATCGTGGGGAGAGACGAGGGGCGCGAACACCGCGGCGCAGATCAACAGGGCGACCACGAAGGCCGAAGCCATCGCCACGGGGGAATGGCGGAAATTGTGGGCGAAATCGCTGTCCCAGGCGCGCGCGACCCGGGACGGGCGCGGGCGGGCGGCCTCCGTCGGAGCGGCGGAACCTTCCTTCCGGGAAGGAGCGGCGTCCGCGGCCGGGCGCGGGTCGGAGTCGCGCGCGGGGATCATCGGTGGCCGTCTCCCAGACCGGCGCGGGGGCGCGGGACGATCGCGCGGCGAGGTAGGTCCATCACGGAGCCGATGGACGTGACCGTCACCGCGACGGACGCCGCGCGGGCGGCCATCGCCGGCCCGTCGTCGAATCGGGACCGGGGCGGCCCACCGGTCGCGGGTTGGCGAGGGGCGCGGTTCATCGGCGGATGTCTCCCTGATTCCCCCGCGGGCGCGGGTCGATGGCGATATGCGGCAAATCCGTCACGGGGCCGATGATCACGAACATCGCCGGGGTCGGCATCGGGCGGGCGGCCATCGCCGACCCATCGGCGAATCGGGCCTTGGGCGGCCCGCCGACCGCGGGTTGGAACGGTGAATGGTTCATCGGCGGGTCTCCCCGAATCGCCTGCGGGCTCTGGTCGGAGGCGATATACGGCAAATCCATCACGGGGCCGATGATCACGAACATCGCCGGGATCGGCATCGGGCGGGTGGCCATCGCCGACCCATCGGCGAATCGGGGCATTGGTGGCCCGCCGACCGCGGGTTGGCGCGGGGAATGGTTCATCGGCGGGTCTCCCCGAATCGCCCGCGGGCGCGGTTCGATGGCGATAAACGGCAAATCCATCACGGGGCCGATGATCACGAACATCGCCGGGATCGGCATTGGGCGGGTGGCCATCGCCGGCCAATCGGCGAATCGGGGCTTGTGCGTCCCGCCGACCGCGGGTTGGCGCGGGGCGTGGTTCATCGGCGGATGACTCCCCGCAATGCCCGCGGGCGCGGCGGGTCGATGGCGAATACCGCAAACCCACCCCAAAGGAGATGCCCACGAACATCGCCGGGACCGGAATCGGGCGGGCGGCCATCGCAAGGGCGTCGGCGAGCCGGGGCCGGGGTGGTCCGTCGACCGCGGGTCGGCGCGGGGCGCGGTTCATCGGCGGATGTCTCCCCGAATTGCCCGCGGGCGCGGTTCGATGGCGAAAATGGCCAATCCACCACTTGATAGACCACACGGACATCGCCGGGACTGGCATCCGCTGGACGGCCATCGCGGGGGCGTCGGCGTACCGGGGCCGGGCCGCGCCGCCGACCTGGGTTGGATCTGATCGTGGATCACCGGCGGATGTCTCCCCTGTCCGCCCGCAGGCGCGGGTCGATGGCGAAGTACAACAAATCCACCACGAGGTTGATGCCCACGAACATCACCGAGATCAGCATCAGGTAGGCGGCCATCACCGGAATGTCGACGAATTGAATCGCGTTGATGAACAGAAGCCCCACGCCGGGCCACTGGAACACCGTCTCGGTGATGATGGCGAAGGCGATGATCGAGCCGAGCTGAAGCCCCGCGATGGTGATGACCGGCACAAGGGTGTTCTTGAGCGCGTGACGGAAATACACCGCGCGGTCCCGCAGCCCCCGGGCCCGGGCGAAGCGGATGTAGTCCTGCCGCAGAACCTCCAGCATTTCGGAGCGGACCAGGCGCATGATCAGCGTGAGCTGGTAAAGGCCAAGGGTGATCGACGGCAGTATCAACGCCTTGAGTCCCGAGGACGTCAGGAAGCCGGTGGACCATCCCCCCAGCCGGACGACCTCCCCGCGGCCGAAGCTCGGAAGCCAGCCGAGCGTGACCGAGAACAGGTAGATGAGAAGTATTCCGATCAGGAACGTGGGCAGGGACACGCCGACGAGCGAGACCGTCATGATCGCGTTCGCGACGAATCCGTCCCGCCGGATGGCGGTGAACACCCCCAGGGCGATTCCGAACAGGAGCGCCATCAGCCCGGAAACCGCCGCCAGTTCCAGGGTCGCGGGGGCCCGTTCGGCGATGATCTCCGCCACCGGCCGGCCCTGCCGGAAGCTGATTCCGAGATCGCCGCGCGCCGCGTCCGTCAGGAAATTCCAGTATTGCACGGGGAACGGATCATCGAGTCCCAGGGTGGCGCGCAGCTGCTCGATATCCGCGTCCGTGCGTTCCTGGCCCAGCATGTTGTCGATGGGGTCGCCAACGAAGCGGAACATGGAGAAGGCGACCAGGCCCACGACCAGCAGGACGAGAACGGACTGCGCCGCGCGGCGGATGATGTAGGCGAGCATGCTACCGCTCCGTCGTCATGCCGGGGGAAGGCGGCGGGTCTCCGGCCGGGGCCGGAGACCCGGAAGTCACCCTTCGTCGACGGTGACCCAGCGCAGGATGAAGAAGTTGTCGGGACGCTGCGTCAGCGACACGTTGGAGCGGACGCCCCAGACCAGCGGTTGCACATACAGCGGCACATAGGCGGTCTCGTCGATCAGGATGCCCGCCACCTCGTCAAGCATCGCCTGGCGGACGTTGTCGTCGAGCTCCGATTGGATCCTCGGCAGGAGCGCGTCGACGCGGGCGTTGGAGTAGCCTCCGAAGTTCCAGCTGCCCAGGCGTTTCTCCGAATTCGGAGTGGCGGCGAGGAAACGGATCGGGTGCTCGGCGTCGAAGGTGCCCGGTGACCAGCCCAGCAGATACATGTCGTAATTGTCCGCCCGGAGCTCCGGCCAGTAGTTCGAAACGGGCATCGCGTGCAGCCGCGCCTCCAGCCCGACCCGCGCCAGCATGGAGACCATGGCCTGGCACACCGACTCGTCGTTGAGATAGCGGTTGTTCGGGCACATCAGGCCGAAGGAGAAGCCGTCTGGGTACCCGGCCTCGGCGAGCAGCGCCTTCGCGGCGTCGGGGTCGATCTGCGGGCGCGCGGCGAGCGATGGAGAGTGGCCCCGCATGGCCGGGCTGACCAGCTGGCTGGCGGGTTCCGCGCTGCCGCGCATGATTTGCCGGAGGATGGCGGGAACGTTCACCGCCTTGGCCACGGCCATCCGCACGCGGGCGTCCCGGAAGGGGTTCGGCCGCCCGGCGTCGGCTCCGTATTTGAGGGTGTCGGCTTCGTGGCCGAAGCCCAGCATGATCACCCGCGCCTCGATTCCCCGGACGACCTCCACTCCGGGAGCGCTCTCGAGCCGCGCGGCGTCCTGGATGGGGACCGGGTTGATCATGTCCACCTCGCCCGAGAGGAGCGCGGCCACGGCGGTCGCGGGATTTTGGATCGGAGTGAATTCGGCCCGGTCGATGTTGTGGCGGGCCACGCCCCACCATCCGCGGTGCGGCCTCAACTCGGTCCGCAGGCCGGGTTCGCGGGCGGTGATCCGGAACGGTCCGGTGCCGTTGGCGTTCAGCGTCGCGAAGTTGCCGTTCTCCTTGTCGGGCAGGGAGGCGCCGTTCGCCTCGGCCCATCCCGAATCCATCATCATCCAGTTGGCGATGCTGTCGGGGAAGATCGGGTTCGGGGCGGAGGTCATGATGTCGACGGTGAAGTCGTCCACCTTCGCGACCCCTGAGACCGGCGCGAACCAGCTGCGCACGTCGGCGGCCTCGTCGGAGGCGCGTCGGTAGCTGAACACCACGTCGTCGGCGTCGAACTCCGAGCCGTCGTGGAACGTCACGCCCCGGCGCAGATGGAAGCGCCAGCCCTCCCCGGCGCCGATCGGCTCCCACGAGGTTGCGAGCGCGGGTTCGATCGCCATGTCCCTTCCACGGCGGACGAGGCCTTCGTAGACGTTGTTCAGGAAGCCCAGCACGGGAGCGGAATTCACCGCGTGGGGGTCCATGGTTTGCGGGTCTGTCGTGCCCGCCCAGGAAAATTCGGCGGCCCTCGCGGCCGGGGTCAGCGCGAGCAGCAGCGCGGCGGCGCCAAGAAGTGTTTTCATGATACGGGACTCCTCGTTACGGGGTGCTTTGATCCGATTTCTTCCGGCAGCCTACCCGCGGGCGCGGCGGGTGTCACGGGCCGGACGCGCGCCGGGGCACTGGAATCGCCTCGGATGGCCCCGCCCGTTTTCCGGAGGATTCCTCTCGCTGACGCGCGGGAGGACAGCACCGCGACGGCAATCGCGTGGATGTTGTCCACGCCTCCCGCGGACGGCGGGGAGACGCCGTGGAAGACCGCAAGGTTGTCCTCTTGCGACCCCACGCCTCCCGCGGACGCGCGGGGGGACGTGTCGATCCGGCATTCGCTTCCCCGATTCGAGGAGGCCCATACCTTCCTCGCCCCCGACCCGGACGGCGCCTCTCATCCGGGCGGGGTGGTTGCGGCACGAACGCGCCGATTCGCGTCGGTCGGGCCCAGGCGGAACCAAGGCCTCCCGCGTGCCGGGATTCGTGCCCTTAGAGCACGGTGATCGCCACGTTTCGACGCCGAATTTCGTAGGCTTGCTTTGCGGGTGACTTCGGATGGTCCCTGAAGCGGGGAACACCCGCGAACGGGCAGGTCGATCGGCGCATCCGGAGCAAATCGACAGGTTTTCGGCATTCCGGCGCGGATGAACGGGGGGAGGGGCCGGGGTCCGCCACGCCCTTACGGGAACGACTTTATTGGAACCACGAATGGTAAACCTCCATGCGAAATCCGCGGGAAGCATGACCGAGGAGGAGGGTGTCCATGTGGACACTTCCGGTGCCGCGTGTCCTCCCGGCGCGGCCGGAGCGGCTAGGCGAGGCGAACCGGGCGTCTTCGAAGGTCACCGCTGGGGAGATTCCCAAACGGGGACCGACTGCGCGGGGTGCGGGTGGTTCGGATCGGGATTGGATATTGCAATGGGCGTTGGGTTGATCTGATTCCGCTCCGCTTCGTCACCATCCATAAAGTTGAAGGGCCATCGCAATCCATGCGGCAGGGAGGCGGGGCGAGACGTGGGGATCAGTCGCTTCAGCATTTCCTGTGTGAGGCCGACCGCGTTTCCGAGGTTAGCGTTCGAAAGATTCGTGTTTTGGAATTCAGCGTCCGCGAAATTCGCTCCTTCAAAACCAACACTTTCAAGATTCGCGCCATGGAATCTCGCGCCGACGAGTTCCGCGTGCCCTAGGTTCGCGCCCGCAAGTGTTGTGTCATCGAGGTTGGCCCTCTTGAGATTCGCGCCAGTCAGATCCGCACTGGGGAGATTAGCGTTGGTGAGGATTGCTCCCTTGAGATTGGCTCTGGAGAGGTCCGCTCTGGCGAGATTAGCGTTGGTGAGGATTACTTCACCGAGGTTTGCTCCCGAGAGTTTGGCGCCGGAGAGGTTCGCGCCGGAGAGGTTCGCGCCGGAGAGGTTCGCGCCGGAGAGGGGGACACCTATTGGATTTGCGCCCTCGTGGTCTGCTTCCATCGGGTCCGAATGCGCGAACATCGCATTTGTCCCGCTCGGAGACTCCGATATGGGCGTTGGTTTGGCCCGGCTCCGTTTTCCTTTATCACCACGATGTTCGGCAAAAGGCCAGCGCAAGCCCGGTGGCAGGGATGCGGGGGCGCGTGTGATTTTCAGGTCATTTAACATATCCTGTGTGAGGCCGGTCGCGCTTCCAAGATGGGCACATGCGAGATTCGAATTTTCGAGTTTCGCGTCCGCGAAATTAACCCCGTCAAAATTGGCCCCTTCGAGGTTGGCGCCACGGAAATCCACGCCGTCGAGCGTCGCCCGCCCCAAGTACGCGCCCGTGAGTGTCGCCCCCCTTAGGTTCGCGCCAGAAAGTGTCGCATCTTCGAGTACGGCACCCACTAAAATCGCGCCCGCCAAGTCCGAACCCGTCAGGTCCGAACGCGTGAGTATCGCGTTGGTGAGGTCCGCTTTTTTGAGGTTCGCTCCGGCGAGTGAGGCACCCGAAAGGTTTGCGTATGAGAGATTTGCGTTCATGAGATTCGTGCATGAGAGATTTGCACCGTCCAGAATGGCCCCATTGAGATTCGCTCCTTCGAGGTCAGTTCCCATCAAGTCCGCGCGTGGAAGTATCGTATTTGTGCCGCGTGGGGATTCCAGAATGGGCGTTGGCTTTGCCCGGCTCCGCTCCGCTTCGCCAACACGCAGTTCGGCAAAAGGCCAGCGCAAGCCCGGTGACAGGGATGCGGGGGGGCGAGTGGGTTTCAGGCCATACAACATTTCCTGTGTGAATCCGGCCGCGCTTCCGAGATGAGCACTCGCGAGATTCGAATTTTCGAGTTTCGCGTCCGCGATTTTCACCCCGTCAAAATTGGCGCCTTCGAGGTCGGCGCCTCGGAAATCCACGCCGACGAGCGTCGCTCGCCTTAGGTTCGCGCCTGCCAGAACCGCGTCGCCAAGGTCGGCCTCCGTTAAATTCGCGCCAGTCAGATCCACGCGCGCCATGTCCGCACACGTGAGAATCGTGTTCGTGAGGATCGCATTTCTGAGGTTTGCGCCGGAGATGATTGCTCCCGCGAGATTTGCGCCGGCGAGATTTGCGCCGGCGAGATTTGCACCCGTGAGATTCGCCCCCGCGAGGTTTGCGTGTGATAGATTTGCTCCGTCGAGGGTGGTTCCTTTGAGATTCGCCCCATTCAGCCTCGCCCCGGTCAGGTTCGCACGCGCGAGTATCGCGATTGTGAGGATTGTTTCACCGAGATTCGCGTCCTTGAGATCTGCGTGTGAAAGGTTCGCGCGCGCGAGTGTCGCATTTGTCAGGATTGCTTTTCCTAGGTTTGATTCCGTGAGTTTGGCACCTGAGAGATTTGCTCCCGTGAGATTGGTACCCACGAGATTTGCGCCCGTGAGCTTAGCGCCCGAGAGTTTTGCACCAGCAAGGGTGACAACATTGAGATTCGCGCCCTCAAGATCGGCGCCTTCGAGATTCGCGCCCAACATATCCGAACCCTCGAGGTCCGCGCCCGATAGATCCGCGCGCGTGAGCGTCGCATTCTTAAGAATCGCAATTTTCAGGTCTGTTCCCGCGAGTGTGGCTCCCGAAAGGTCCGCGTCCGCAAAATTAAGACCTAGGAGCCTCTTGTTCGATATGTCCGCTTCTCTAAGGTTTGCGCCCTTGAAGTCCGCGCGCGTGAGGTCCGCGCACGTGAGGTCCGCGCGCGTGAGGTCCGCGTCCGTGAGGTCCGCGCCCGTGAGGTCCGCGCCCGTGAGGTTCGCGTCCGTGAGGTCCGCGCCCGTGAGGTTCGCGCCCGTGAGATTCGCGCCCATAAAGGCCAAGCCCCGGAGACTCGCGTTCGTTAAATCCGCTTCCACAAAGTTCGCCCCCGCGATTGTGGCGTCCGAGAGTGTCGCTCTCTTGAGTGTCGCGCCCTCGAGGTCCACATTCTTGAGGCGCGCGGAACTGAGGATCGCGTTCGTGAGGTCCGCTCCATTTAGCTTCGCGCCCTCAAGATTCGCGCGCGCCAGCCATACGAAAGTGCACTTTGCGACCGTGAGGTTGGCACCGCCGAGATCCACTCCTTCAAGCCTCGCGTATTCAAGTCTCGCTTGCCTGAGGTAGGCATTCGCGAGGTCGGCGTTCTCGAGGTTGGCTTTATTGAATACCGCCCATTCAAGGTTGGCGCCCCTCATTTTCGCTCCCCGGAGGCTTGACATCAGGAAGTATCCGCCGCGGAGGTACGCGCCTTCGAAATTTACGCCGTCGAGCACGGTTCTGATGAGGTCCGCGTTTCGGAATTCCGTGTCCGCGAAGTCCGCGCCGGTGAGGTCCGCGCTCGTGAAATTCACGTCGGATAGGTCGGGACGAAACCCGGCCTCGATAACTTTCCTCGTCTCCTTTGGCAGGCGGGCCCTGCATGCGCTCAAGGCTAGCGCCGCCATCCGGGTGTCGGGCGGGCAGAGATCCGGAAACAACCGAGTTCCCCTTCCGACCCGCTTTCGGCTGATACGTATCGTTCCATGCTGCGGAACCGGATTCTGCATGAAATCCGATAACAGTTCGAGCACCTTCACATGATACTCTTCCGGATGGCGACGAGCCAAACGTTCCACCGCGGCGAGGCCTTCCATGCGAATGTCGAGAAATTTGCTCAAGAGCAATTTTTCGCCCTTGTGAAAGTCCCTTTTTCTCAACCATCGGCCGATCGGACCGTTCCGAAACATCCACTGAACGCCGAGGGCGATGGCGAGGAGCATGGCGGCCGCCATCCCGGGAATCACGAAGATCCCCCAACCGCCGGATGGAAACCCGCCTTGGCCCAGAAGCCGGGAAGTCGGTCCCAACGCCAAAACGATCGCGAGAAAAGCCGCGAACAGAACCGCCGAATACAGCCACAACCTCCGTTGCCGGCCCATTTTCTCCGCTCCCGCGCCGAAATCCATCATCGTCGTCTCCCATACTGATTCATCATGACCGCCCCCGATACCGTGGGCGGGGAGGCCTCCGGTTCAGCCTCGCTGATCCAATCGACTTGTCCATCGCCGAAGCGATGGGTCGCAGGAATCCAGCGAACAGGCTTCCATCGGAAAGACGCGCGCCCCCGCGACGCCCTCCCGAAGGGTCGAGCGGGGCGAGAGTAGCGAAGGGCGGAGAGCGGGTCAAGCCCCGGCGAAGCTCCATGAGGTATTCGCGCGCTCGGCTTCGAGCAGAAGTTTGGCGGGGCGCGTCCGACATCGTGGAGCCAAAGCGGGGGTTCCGGTCTCGTGACCGCGTGACGCGACGCGTCGCGTGGCGGGGCCCACCGCGGCGGTGATTCGAAGCGGGAAGCGTTCCGAATCTTGTCGCACTAAGGGCCACGACCTTATACCGCCAGCCGGGTGAAGCCGTCAAAATCGCCATTCCATTAAACATCCTTCGGCGACCACTGGTCGCCGTCTCCCAGCTCGAAGGGCCAGCTCATATCCGCCGGCAGGGAGGAGGGGCGCGCCGATGGTCTGGCGCCGCGCAGCATATCTTGCGTCAAACCGCCTGCCCCCGCTAAATCCGCACCGGTGAGTATCGCACCATTGATTTTCGCGCCTTCAAGGTCCGCGCCTTCAAGGTCCGCGCCTTCAAGGTCCGCGCCTTCAAGGTCCGCTCCCCCGAGATCCGCGTTTCGGAGATTGGAGTGGCGGAGTTTCGCGTTTTTGAGATTAGCGTCCTTGATGTTGGCATATTCGAGTGTCGCGCCAGTGACATCCACGCTCTCGAGATTTGCTCCCTTGAGGTTGGCCTCGTAGAGGATTGCGCCCGCAAGGTTGACGTTGCGGAGGTTGGCGCCCTCGAGGTATGCACGCGCGAGATCCGCGTCCGCGAGATCCGCGTCCGCGAGGTCCGCGCCCGTGAAATTCGTGTCCTGCAACCGCGCGCCCGCGAGGTCCGCGCCTGCGAGGTCCAAGTGAAAACCACCCTCAAGCGAAAGAAGGCCGCTCCGTGCCAAAATCTCCCTGCGCCTACCAACGGCCTGTGCGGCCCTCTCAATGTCATGCGGATAGGGCTTCGCCTCGCCCTCACCGTCGCCGTTCGTTCGGAATTTCGTCGTCTCCCGAGGGAAATCCGGGAACCGAATGAACCCGCAGAGCACGTCCAGGACCGGCACATGGTAGGATTCCGGGTGCTCCTTCGCCAAAATTTCAAGAATGATGACACCGCTTCTGCGGACGGTACTTTTGGGGTGGCCCAGCATCTCCGCGCCGGCTTTCAAGCGGTCGTTCGTCGCGCCCCGCTCGGAGGTGTCCGCCTGCCGAACCTGGATTTCAACTTGCCGAAGAATGGCTTCGACCTGTTTGTGCAAGTTGCGGGCGCGCCATAAGGCGAGCGGGATCAGGATGAAAATTGTGCCAACCGCGCCCGTCGAGAACGTCACGTTCCGTAACGTGTCCGTTACCGCGACCGCCATATCAGAACCTATCCAAGACTTGATGTCATCCCACCATGACCAAGCAAAGATGATGAAAACCAGGAGAAGGGCCGTCGGCACGGCGACCCAAAACCATGTACGTCCGCGTCCGCCCGCTTCTTCTTCGTCCGAATTTTTCATGGGTTTGCCGGTGTGTTGGTGATTCGTGATGTCACCGTATTCGCTGTGGATGTCGCAGGCGCAACCAACTTTCTGGACGGATCGCCCTCCCGCATGGACGTGCGTGGACAATTTGACGCATTCAAGCGCGCCGCCGGGTATAATCGCCACCGAATGGCGGCGGCCGCGAGGCGTGAGGCGGTGTTCCAGTCGCTTGAGGCGCGGACCGGGGATTGGGACGGGGTGGTGGGCGGGGCATATTTCGCGGCCCGGGCGGAATTCAGGTGCCGGACTGCGCGGACCGCGATTGCATTTGCAGGCGTCACGTTCCGAATCCGTGAGTCTGTTGACTGTCCAAGCTCCGGGCGCGGGAAGGGACGGTGTGGGCGGAGGTCGCGCTGGAGGCTGGCCCGCTCTTCCCATGCGCGCGGCGCGGATAGGGCCAACCCGCGGCGATGCGTCCCGAACCGCTGTGATCCCCCGCGCGTGGGAGCGGGGCATCTCACTTTTCCGGTGGGTCGCTGCTCCGCCGCTCCCGACGCGGTCGCGGAACCCGGATACATGTTCGCTCACTGTCTAACCGAAAGCGGGAAGGGGTGTGGAGGGGCGAGCATCACCACACCGGGCCGGTGGAGCTACCGGCACGGCAAGGGAACGAGGCAACCGGGCGGCTGCCGTTCCGTGGACGGGCGATCAACGCTGCGGCAC
>JANQKA010000287.1 GCA_028281405.1 Hasllibacter sp.
GGAAGCGGGAGTGGCCGGGATACCATCGGGAGACGCGGCTCGGGGCATCGCGGATTTCGCCGTGGACGGGAACGACGCGGGAAGCGTCCCCGAATTTCCAGACGATGCCGGGGGGGCGGCGGTTGACGGGCGAGATTTTATCGCTGAACCGGATGTTTCGGGGGACGCGGTGGCTCCCACCACGGGATGCGATGATTATGTCTGCTCTCTTGGGCTGACTTAAACCGCCGATCCCGCTTTCGCCGCTCGGTCTGAACCGGATGGCTTTAATCCGGCACTGGGTGTATTGATTTGCTCACATACATCGTGAACGGCGTGTCAGGGGAATGGGGCGCGTTCATCGGATTGTCGCCCTCCGCCTGGTTGGCGGATGGGGGCGTGTTCTTGAATGAACTCGGATATTCGCGGACCAGTCAAGTCGGTTCCACCGTGCGGTGGTAGATTGTCGCGCGTTGATGGGAGTTGGGTGGCGGATGCATTCGAGTCGTTGCAGTTCGTGGGACTTCGCGGAGGGGGCGCGATGATCCAGGCCGACGGACCCCATTGGCCTGGATTCGGCATCGGGTGGCACCCCGTTCCGCGGAGGCGTCCTCGTAGGTTATGTGGTCAGGAGGTCGGCAGGCCAGCACCTGACACACACGCTCCGGTTCCCGCCGAACTCGCTGATCCGAAGTCAAAATCGCCAATTCCCGCCGTCCGCGGCCGCTCCCCTGCGGCGTCCGGACACATCGGGCAATCAGGTTTGCTCCGTCACGGCGGGGCAAAGCGGGTTGGAGACACCGGACTCGTCAATCGGCGGGGTGAGCTCCGCGAGGTCCGCGATTCTTTTCGCGGAACTTCTTGAATTGAGGGCACACGGGCGTTATCCACCACTTGTGAAGTAGGGGCAACCATGATGACACAATTGGTGGGAAGGCGCGTGAGGGTCAGGCGCGAGCAACTCGGCTTCGGGCGCGATGAACTGTCCCGCCGCGTGAACTTCGAAGAATCCGAGGCGCTTTCGGCCGTCGAGACCGGAACACGCCCCCTTTCGGGCAACGAGGCGGTTCGCATGGCGGACGCGCTCGGTGTGACCATTGAGTATTTCGTCGACCCGTGCATTCTCGTGGGAGAAGGTGCCTTCTCGTGGCGCCAGTCGGGAGTCTCACCCCAGGATCTTGACGAATATGAGCATCGGGCGGGGCGCCTCATCGCGCTTCACCGTTTTCTGGGGGAGGATCTCGGCGTAAATCCGGCGCACGATCAATCTCTCGAAAGGCGGCGGCTACGAGGAAGCGGCAGCCGCTGGAGAGCGGTTCGCGCTTGTGCACGGGCTTGGAAGCATCCCGTCCCTCCGTTTGGCCGAGGTTATGGAGCACCTCGGCATCCTCGTGCTCATGATTGATCCGATCCCGGGTGTGTCGGGCGCGGCCTGCCATCTGCCCGAGCTCGACGCAGTGCTGATCAATCGATCGGAGTCACCGGGGCGCCGTCATAACGACCTTGCCCGCGGTCTTTTTCATATTCTGACATGGGACATGATGCCCCCCGAGCGCGTCGAAGGGAGCGGAAGCAAGTCGAGCGGCCGGGTCGTGCAACTCGCCGACAACTTCGCCACGGCCGTCCTCATGCCTCGGCCCGTGCTGAGACGCTTCGGCGACTGGAACGCAATCGACGAAACCGCTCTTACCGATCGTCTGAACGCCGTGGCCGAGGAACTGGGAGTCAGCTCGGAGGCCCTGCGCCGGCGGCTGGTCGCGACGAAAGCGTTGTCCGGAGGAGTCGCCGGACGAGTTGACGCGGGTCTTCCATGGGGCACGGGACGAATTGCTCCCACCCATGACGATGTTCCGCTTTTTTCCCGCGCATTCGTGGAGAGGCTGGCGTTGGGGATCAATGATGGGCGAATTTCCGCTCGAATAGCCGCGAAAGCCGTCGATCTGCCCCTTCACGACATTGGAACGCTGTGTGCCGAGCACGGTGTTGACTTGGCGATTGAACTTTGATGTGAGAGCGATGTGATCGTATTGGGGGGCATGTCAGGTCGACGCCAGCGTGATATTCGGGTGGACGCGAAGCGGTGTCGGCGAGTGGCGATTGCCCGCGGATGCCGGATTTGAAGGCCAACCGTGTTCCGAAGGCCCTTCTTTTGCCCGGGATTGCGCCAGCCTTGACTGACACCAGGAACGGCGAAATCAAATTTGGCCGGATTTGAAGCCCGACTTGGCCCACGCCGCGAAAACCGGCGGATCGGAAGCGGACGGAATACCCACCGGGGCGGGGATGCCGGAAAGGCAAAGAGACGGAATCGGGGTCGCTCGAATCGTCGAGTGCTCGACGTGGCCGGGGCGGCCTCGGGCAATGTGCGGAATCGATGGGGATGGACGCGCCGCCGGGCCGGGGCGTGATTGCGCCGTGGGTCGGTCACGAAATTTGGCCTTGACCCGGTGGGAACCATCGTTCAGACCACCTTGGCTGGTGCCTGTTCGAGGTGCGGGGAACCGTCAAGTGGGTCACTTGATACATGGGAGGCGGAGCGATGGAAGCTGCTGAGGGACATTGCGCCGCCATCGGTTGGACTGCTCAGAACCGCTTCGCCGCTCGGCGAACGGTGGCGGGGCGGTAGTTTTCGGAGGATGGGGTATATGCGTGTATCCGACATGATGCATCGCGAAGGAAGGGTATTCCTGAAGAGCGAGGTGGACCAAGTCGGGGACAACTGGCCCTGCCTCTCCTTCGGAAAATCAAAGAAACGCGCCTGCGATCGGTTCAGCAAGGAATTTGAGCTTGGCCGGGACGTTGTCGTGTTTGTCGGAACGTCCAAGAAGAACACACAAAATCCGAAGCACCGGAGTCGTTTGATTTCCGCGTTTACCGTCGACCCGCGGGAAATTCTTGAGACAAGTAAAATTGTGCCTACGGATGAATTTGCTGCAAAGGGAAGCGAACCGCATGAACGCTGGCCTTATTCGTTTAAGGTCGTTGACGCCGCGAACATGATTGGCCCGCCCTATCGACATGCGCGTGATGTGATTCCCAAAGGATACGGGGATCTTGGAAAACTTGCCAACTTCGGAGATGTTGTTGAAGCCGAAGGAGCGGAGCGGGACGCCGTCATGGGTCTTGAAGTTACCCCGGTCAAATTGAATTACACCAAGAGCGCGCGGAATTATCTCGATGGACTCGGGAGTCCTCGCGGCGCAATCGGGCTGTCGATGGAAAAGGAGGCCAACCGCGTGGTACAGTTGATAATCGATCGGGTAAAGCGCGGTGGGAAAACTGAAGAAATCACCCATCCTCTCAGATCGGCTCCGGACACGAATGTGCTGAAATCCCTCATCATCTCCAAGTTTCGGGAGCAATCACTGAAATGCGCCCTGTGCGGAGGGGGATTTGACTTCAGCGGAAAGAACGGGATGCTCCAGCTCTCGGCGGACCGCATCGACAGCAAGAATGGCGCATATGATTCCGAAAATATTGAATTAACGCATCTCGCCTGCAATTTGGCGAAGAACAGGTTCAGCTCGGGTGATTTCGAAAAATGGTTGTCGGTGATCAGAGGTGCCGGACAGAATGCGTCTGACTGATCACGGCGGCGCCGTGATTGGGATTCTTCCGGTGCGGATTCCGATCCGTTGCCCGCGGCTTCTGCATTGCACTGACGACGAGTATTCATGAAATCCAATCGCGCCGACATTGGCGGCTTCGGAGGTCACGCGGGCGATGTCCGCGGATGACGGCGATGCCCCATGAATTATGGCGATGACCCACGAATTACGTCGATGGTCAGCGGACAATTTTCCTGATTCGAAGAACGATCATCGCGGGTGGTGGATGATGATTCGAAACATCAGTTGGTGAATTGGCGGCCCGGAGAATCGCTCGGATTTGGCCCTGCGGAGCGGACTGGTGACCTCAAACGGCGGAGAAACGCGGGAAAATGGTCCGAACCGGGTCATGGTGACGGGTTCATAACTTCACCGGTAATTCGAATATTCCGCGTCGACTCTCTCCGTTATCGGTGTATTCCGATCCACCGCGGATCCGGCTGAAGCGCTTCCATTTTCAATGAGCTATCACTAAACGGAGGTTTCCGCGTTTCCACGCGGATGTTCGGCCAATCGGGACCGGGGAGAGCGGCCACCCCTATGGTCGCTCCGCACGACACCGCGACGGGAACGGAGGGCGCGATCCCGGTCAACTTATCCGGGCCGGGTGGATCACCCGCACCGGGAGTGGCCGCAGTCGCCGCAGGTCATGCAGCCCTCGATCATGCGCAGGTCGAATGAACCGCAGTTCGGGCAGGCGGGGCCCGGAACCCCCGCCGTCACGGTCACCTCCGCGGGAGGCGCGCTCGGGTCGGACTTGAGACCCATGCCCTCGCCCTCGATGAAACCGATGGCGATCAGATGCTTCTCGATCACGCCGCCGATCACCGCGAGAATGGACGGGATGTATTTTCCGCCCATCCACGCGCCGCCACGCGGGTCGAACACCGCCTTCAACTCCTCCACCACGAAGGAAATGTCGCCGCCGCGCCGGAACACGGCGGAAATCATGCGCGTCAACGCCACGGTCCACGCGTAATGCTCCATGTTCTTGGAGTTGATGAACATCTCGAACGGCCTGCGGCGCCCCGACAGGACGATGTCGTTGATCGTGACGTACATCGCGTGCTCGGTGTTGGGCCACTTCACCTTGTAGGTGGTTCCCTCCAGGGACTTCGGGCGGTCCAGCGGAACGGTCATGCGCACGACGTTCCCGTCGGTCTCGACGAGTTCGCCGTCGACCGGGGTGAGGGGGGTGACCTCGCCGTCCGTGGACCCCTTGTCCGCCCCGTCGGCTTCCTTCGGCGTGGAACCGTCTTCCGCGGCGGTCAGCACGCTGCCGGTCACGCGGTTGGGGCGGTAGGTCGTGCAGCCTTTGCAACCGGTGTCCCACGCCAGCATGTAGACGTCCTTGAATTCGTCGAAGCCGATCGTCTCCGGCATGTTGATCGTCTTTGAAATCGACGAATCCACCCACTTCTGCGCCGCCGCCTGCATTCGGACGTGGGCCTGTGGCTCCAGCGTCTGCGCGTTCACGAAATACCCGGGCAGTTCCTCGTCGCCGCGCAGGTCGCGCCAAAGCCGGACCGCGTAGTCCACGACCTCCTCCTCGGTGCGGGAACCGTCGGGTTGGAGCACCTTGCGCTTGTAGGCGTGCGCGAACACCGGTTCGATTCCCGATGAAACGTTTCCGGCGTAGAGCGAGATCGTCCCGGTCGGCGCGATCGAGGTGAGCAGCGCGTTCCGGATGCCGTGTTCCGCGATGGCTTCGCGCACGTCGTCGTCCATGTGCCTCAGCGATGGCGAGGCGAGATAGGATTTCGCGTCGAACAGCGGAAACGCCCCCTTTTCCTTCGCCAGGTCCACGGACGCGAGATAGGCCGCCCTCGCCAGCGACTTGAGCCACGCCCCGGCGCGCTCCGCCGCCTCTTCCGACCCGTAGCGCAGGCCGAGCATCAGGAGGGCGTCGGCGAGCCCGGTCACGCCGAGCCCGATGCGCCGCTTCGCTTCCGCCTCCTTCGCCTGCTCGGGCAGCGGGAAACGGGACGCGTCGATCGTGTCGTCCATCATGCGGACCGCGACCGAGACGAGATCGCTCAGTTCGGCCTCGTCGAGCGCGGCGCGTTCCGAAAACGGATCCTTGACCAAACGCGCCAGGTTGATCGACCCCAGCAGGCACGCCCCGTAGGGAGGCAGCGGCTGCTCCCCGCAGGGGTTGGTGGCTGCGATGGTCTCGCAGTATCCAAGGTTGTTCATGGAATTAATGCGGTCGATGAAGATCACGCCGGGTTCGGCGTAGTCGTAGGTCGCGCGCATGATTCGATTCCACAGGTCGCGGGCCTTGACCGTGCGGTAGACACGCCCGCCGAACTGCAGATCCCAGGACGCGTCGGCCTTCACCGCGTCCATGAAGGCGTCGGTCACCAGCACCGAAACGTTGAACATGCGCAGGCGGGCAGGGTCGGATTTGGCGGCGACGAAATCCTCGATGTCCGGATGGTCGCAGCGCATGGTCGCCATCATCGCGCCCCGGCGGGAACCGGCGGACATGATGGTGCGGCACATCATGTCCCAGACATCCATGAAGCTGAGCGGGCCCGACGCGTCGGCGGCCACGCCGGCGACGGCGGCGCCCTTGGGGCGGATCGTGGAGAAATCATAGCCGATTCCGCCGCCCTGCTGCATGGTCAGCGCGGCCTCCTTCAGCATTTCGAATATGCCATCCATGCTGTCGGGAATCGTGCCCATGACGAAGCAGTTGAACAGCGTCACCGAGCGGCCGGTTCCCGCGCCCGCCGTGATCCGGCCCGCGGGCAGGAAGCGGAAATCCTCCAGCGCGGAGTAAAACCTGTCCTCCCAGAGGCGGGGATCCGCCTCGACAGCGGCGAGAGACCTCGCGACGCGCCGCCAAGTGTCCTCCACCGTCGCGTCGACCGGCGTCCCGTCCGCCTTTTTGAGGCGGTACTTCATGTCCCAGATTGCCTCCGCGAAGGGGGCGGCGAAGCGGCTCATGGATGTCGTCCCGGCTGATTTGAAGGGGTCGCAGGGTAGAGGCGCCCCCGATACGCGTCAAATGGGTCGCAGCCCGAATCGCTGGCTTCGCCGCGGCGGTGGGCGGGCCGTGAAATCATGTGGATTACGAAACAGTGCGCGGGTGTCGCGGAAGCGTGAAGTGGAAGCGGATGCGTTTGCCCGAGACGCCCGCCCGCGCACGGGTGCCGCACGGCCATGTGTATGACCACGGGCAGGTCCGTCAGACGCCCACCCACGCGGTTGCCTCACCTACTTCAGGGCGGCCACGGCGCGGGAGACCGAACGCCCACCCGCGAACGTGTGTCGCACGGCCATATGTATGACCACGGGTTGGTCCGTCTGTCCCCACCCGCGCGGGTGCCGCAACTCCATCCGTGCGCCCACAACGCGGGAGACCGAAACGCCCACCCGCGCACGGTTGTCGCACGGCCATAAGTATGACCACGGGTTGGTCCGTCAGTCCCCATCCGCGCGGGTGTCGCAACTCCTTCCGTGCGCCCACAACGCTGGAGACCGAAACTCCCACCCGCGAACGGATGTCGCACGGCCATAAGTATGACCACGGGTTGGTCCGTCTGTCCCCGCCCGCGCGGGTGTCGCAACTCCTTCCGTGCGCCCACAACGCTGGAGACCGAAACGCCCACCCGCGCACGGATGTCGCACGGCCATGTGCATGACCACGGTCAGGTCCGTCAGACGCCAACCCGTGCGGGTGTCGCGCCACCTTCAGGTCGGTCGCGGCGCGGGAGACCGAAACGCCCACCCGCGCGGTTGCCTCACCTACTTCAGGGCGGCCGCGGCGCGGGTGACCGAACGCCCACCCGCGAACAGGTGTCGCACGGCCATATGTATGACCACGGGTTGGTCCGTCAGTCCCCACCCGCTCGGGTGCCGTAACTCCTTCCTTGCGCCCACAACGCGGGAGACCAAAACGCCCACCCGCGCACATATGTCGCACGGCCATTTGTATGACCACGGGAAGGTCCGTTAGTCGCCAACCCGCCCGGTTGCCGCACCTCCTTCAGGGCAGCCACGGCGCCGGAGATCGAAACGCCCACCCGCGCATGGGGCCACGCATCAACCCTTTGCGGCACCGTGACGACGGGCGAGACGCACAACCGCGCATGGGGAGCGCGCAAAGCCTCGTCGAGGCCGCCGCCGGCGATTCCGCGCGCGGTCGTCGCGTGGACCGACAGGAGGGTTGAGCGCATCGCCAATGCGGAGTTTCCTCCCGCTGGATTCGCTTGTGGGCGGTGTGCACGCGGGTCGTGACCGGATGGCGGAATTCACACGCTCGGTCGTCGCGTGGACCGACTGAGGGTTGAGCGCATCGCCAATGCGGAGTTTCTTCCCGCTGGATTCGCGTGTGGGCGGGGTGCGCGCGGGTCGTGACCGGATGGCGGAATTCACACGCGCGGTCGTCGCGTGGCCCAGTGATTTGCCGTCGGACCATCGGAAGAAACCGGGCATCCATTCGTGCGCGGATTCAGTGGAATCCGGCGTTACGGCCCCGGGTCCGGGTGGCAATCTGGTCGCGCGGCACCCGGAAGCGGGTACACTCCTCCCCCATCCGACATTCAACCGGGAGCGCGACGTCATTTCACGTCGGGTTCGACACGGAATCCTCCCGCGCGTCGCGTTGCGCCGCGGTTCATCCGAGCCTAGGCTGGATCCATGGCCGGAAGTCACCTGAATCTGATGAAACTCTCCGTGGGGTCCGAGTCCGTCGAGACGATGGCCGAGTGGCAACGCCGCCGCGCGAAGCAACTCAAAGGGGGGCTCTACTACCACGCCACGCGAATGTGGCCGAAGCGGGAAGCCGATATCCTGGCCGGAGGAAGCATCTACTGGGTGATCCAAGGGATGATGCAGGCCCGCCAACGCATATTGGAACTGAGGGAGGTCAGGGGCGACGACGGGGTCCGCCGCTGCGGGATCGTCCTGGATCCCAAGGTCGTGCGCGTCGAACCCGTGAGGAAGCGCCCGTTCCAAGGGTGGCGATATCTCTCGCCCGCCGACGCGCCCGCGGACCTGTCCGGATCCCGCGTCTCCGAATTGCCGCTTCCACCCGAATTGGCGCGAATTCTGGCCGAGATCGGGGTTCGTTAGGGTCGGCCGCAGTCGTGCGCGGTCTTCCGGTGGAACCCGTCGAACACGCCCGTCGTCGCCTGAGTTATCGCGGGGCGGAGCGAGTCGTTCCCCATGGTCCGTGTCCGGCGCCGGGCTCCGCTGATTGCCGGCCCCCGGCCCACTCGGGGGCGGGCGAAAACTCCCATCGTGGCGCGCCGAACCGGGAGTGGGCTTTTGGATTCCCATGGCGGCGTCGATGCGTGCTGTTCTTCGAATTTGAAGCCGACGGGCACGCGGCGTGGTTTGCGGATCGATTGTTTCGTGGGAATTCAACGCTCGAACCGTGTTCGCGCTCCGGGCGACCGCGTGTGGCTCCCGTCCTTCCCTAACATGCCCCATGCTCCCGAACTCGCACTCCGGGCGCCTTCGGGAGGTTCGCATCAATCGATCCTTGATCCAGACTATGTCGGTTGCGCTCCTGCCGCCCGCGGGAGTTTCCGTCAGACGGCGCCCATCGGGTTTCGGTCGTGGCTCGGGATGTTGGAGTGAACGGGAATTTGTCGCGGAGGCATCCCTGGACCCGACGCGCGGGTGGAGTGGGGGCGAGCGGAGGCAATGTTCCGGACTCCGACGCGCCGACGCCGCGCCGCGACAGATGGTCGCGCCGGTCGAGATGCCGGCGGAAACCGCTTCCGGTCGAAATCACGGTAACCGGCAAGACCTAAGGAGCATGCGCCGCGCAAAATTCTGGATTCGGCCGAATCCGGGTGTTGCGTCTCCCGGGACGAAGGTGAAACGGAACCAACGGAGCACTGGAAGGAACTCTCGGATGCCGAGCATCGGCGACAGGATCATGAGGCGTGTGCGGGCGAAGGGCCGCGGAGAGTGGGTGTGCACCTCCGCGGATTTCCTCGCTTTCGGCGCTCGCCCGACCATCGGTCGGGCGTTGGCGCGCCTTGCGAAGAGCGGAAAACTGCGCCGCGTCGGACGCGGGCTGTACGACCTGCCGCGTTTCAGTCAAATATTGAACCGACTTGAGGCGGTGAATGTTGGCTACGCGATCGATGCAATGGTGCGTCGCGACGGCATCCGGATCATGCGCGGCGGTGGGTTCCACGCAAACCTGCTGCGTGTGACCAACAATATTCCAGCGAAGTTTTGGTTTGTGACCGACGGAAGGACGCGGAAAGTCAAAATTGGCAGGGCGACCGTTTATTTCGAGCATGCCAGCCCGAAAATGATATCGTGGAAGGGAAAGGCCTCGGAATCCGCGGCGCAGGCGCTGCTCGGACCGTACGCGTCCCAAGACCCGAGCGTGGTGCCCACGCTCAGGAGCGTCCTCCCCCGACAGGTCAAGGATGACCTCGTTCGCCACAGCCACAACCTGCCGGTTTGGGGCGCCGCGATCGCCCGGCGCATCGCGGCATAGCAAGGGGGGCGGCATGAACAAGGATTTCCGACGCTTTTTGGATGTATCGGACGACGAAAAAAAATCATTCTTTCGTGCTACGGCCGAACGGCTCTCCATCCTTCCCAGCTATGCCGAGAAGGATTTCCGAAAAGGCGCACCCGGGAAGAAGAGATTTGAAGCCAGCCCTGTTCGCCATGCCGCATCGCGGCCGCCGGTTGGGCACGTCACGTCGTTGACGGGACGCGCCTCCGGTCGAATTTCACTGGGCTAGACGAATACCGGAGTCGCGCGCGCCACGCAGTAAATTTCGACCTCGGTCGAATCAGGCGGTCGTATCTCCCGGAACGAAGGAGTATACTGAGCCAACCGATCACCGGAGGGAACACTCGGATGCCCAGCATCGGCGACAGGATCATGAGGCGTGTGTGGGCGAAGGGACGCGGAGAGTGGGTGTGCACCTCCGCCGATTTCCTCGCTTTCGGCGGTCGCCCGGCCATCGGTCGGGCGTTGGCACGCCTTGCGAAGAGCGGAAAACTGCGCCGCGTCTGGCGCGGGCTGTACGACCTTCCGCGATTCAGCCGCGTTTGGAACCGATTTGGGGCGGTTGATATTGGCTACGCGATCAATGCAATTGTACGTCGCGACGGAATCCGGATCATGCGCGGCGGTGGCTTGCACGCGAACCTGCTGCGTGTGACCAATAACGTTCCCGCGAAGTTTTGGTATGTGACCGATGGACGGACGCGGAAAGCCAATATTTGCGGGGCGACCGTTTATTTCGAGCATGCCAGCCCGAAAATGATGTCGTGGAAGGGAAAGATCTCGGAATCCGCGGCAATGGCCCTTTATTGGCTCGGTCCGTACGCGTCCCAGGATCCGAGCGTGGCGCCCACGCTCAGGAGCGTCCTTCCCCGTCAGGTCAAAGATGACCTCGTTCGCCACCGCCACAATTTGCCAGCTTGGGGAGCGGAAATCGCCCTGCGAATCGCGGCGGCTTAGAGGAGGTGGTTTGAACCGCGAATACAG
>JANQKA010000628.1 GCA_028281405.1 Hasllibacter sp.
TGACTCCACGACCGATGATCTGAGCTACGAAGATCATAATCTTTGGATAATCGACGACCGACTCGCATTTTATTCCTATTTCAATTCGGATAAGACACTAAAGGCTCAAACAAAGAGCGTAAACGGGGGAAAGCCCGACATCACATTTTTCGACTTGGGCATGGGATTTCAGGAAAGTTCCGACAGCCCGATCACGATAGTTGAATTCAAGAGGCCTATGCGAAATGACTACGACATGATGAAGAATCCTATCCACCAAGTGCAAAATTATGTTAAGAAGCTAAGGAAGGCCGGGAAAGCGACCCGACCAAATGGGGAGAGAATTCGTTCAATCGAGGACAACACACCGTTCATGTGCTATATAGTCGCCGATCCTACGCCATCTCTGGTGAATGTGATGGGTGATTTAAATGTGGCCCTACAGGGAGCCGGATCTGAGTCTAATTACCACTGGGACAGTGGAAACAAAATATTTTTCGAAATAACATCCTACGACAACCTGATAAAAAGTGCGAAGGCCCGACACGCGGCGTTCCTTGAGCGACTCGGAATATTACCATAATGCCTGTTTAAATTATTTCTTGTCGGTCGGCATTGCCTCGAGGCACAAGCGTTACATGTGGCCGCCGCCGGTTATCCAAATTTCCTCGCGAAACCCCTGAATTCCCTGATCTCCGCGAAGAAACTCATTTCCATGTAGCGAATCTCGCACGTTTCGACGTCGTCGGCCCGCCGCTTCACACACCCGCGGAACCGCGGGTTGACCGAGTTCCACTTTCCGATTTTTCCGGGAAGATCCAGCCACGGGAAACAGGTGCTCAGAATTCATGGAAATGCCTCCATGAACCGAGCGGTCCCATTCCTTTTCGGAAAGCCCGGTCTCCAGCTTCTCCCAGAGGTGGATGCCGATTCTGTTTCGAGCCGTGTTCATCCGGCCTCCTTATTGCAGGTTGAATCAAATGTCGGAGTGCCCGTGAATCTCAAATTCGCGAATTTCGACCAAGATTGATCGAATCGAATGCCAACTGACTCTAGCCGCTCCTCACGCGCCAAACCATTGGCGCGCCCCCTGCCTACCGTGTATTCTCATCCATGACATCAATCCCAGTGGTCATGTTGCGGGCATACTCGGGGAGGGTCAGTCCGGGTCGTGTCGGCCCCAATCAAGGGACTTGCCCGCAATCCGGTTCGTCCCGGCCACGTGGGGAGAATCGATCTCCGGACCTCCGGGCCCGGCACGCGACGTTTATTCGACTGCCCGATCCCCGATTCCAAGCGCGCTGGACACCGACAACCGACCGGGAAGTCACTCAAGACGCGGTCGTCGAACCTCGTGGCGGATCCGGAACCTGGTGGAACACATCCCGTACTTCCCTTGGATTGGCGATTCCGGCAAAATCCGCTAATTCCGCCACGCTTCTCCGGAAAGCCACGAAGCATTTCCAGCTGACAACTTCCACTTCGACACCATCCAAATTTCCGCGCCACTGACCGGCCAAACCGCTCTCCATCCAAACCGCCACCGCGAGCGCGAAATTCCCGCCGCGTATACACCATCGGATAATCCAAATCCGCGGCGGACGGCACCACCGACACGGAATCGGACGCGGGAAGGCGCGACGGTCATCCCGATTCGCCCCGCGCGCCTCCTACCGCCATCGACGCGCGACCGCCGCCACAGGTACCCACGAGGGGAGGTGGTCACCCCGGATTGCGAGGGTGTCATCCGCGAGCACATTGGCCACGGTCGGGAAATTTCCCGATGGTCCCTCCCGCTCAACCTCGTCCACCTCGCCCGCGTGAAGTCGGCCACCCCGACCTTCGCGGGCGTCCGCGACTCTCCGTCCCCTTGGGCTCCGCCGCTTCGTACAGTCTCCTTCCCGCCCCCAACGTCCCGTCGACGATCATTCGGCGCGGTTCCGCCCGCACGCCTCGCCCCCCTGAACGCGCATTCACCCCGCGTCGCGCCAATCCCGTGACGGACCCAACTCACCCCAAGCGTCTGGCAAGCGCATTCGTTGACCGACTTCGGCGAGCGGCCATCCGACCGCCCACCAATGAACACATCCGGGGAGAACCGGATAATCGCCCGGTCTCGTGTCGCGAGCAGTGGTCGGAACCACGAATCGCTCGACGAATCACCCGCGCGCCGTGGCCGCGCGGGTGTCCCGGAAGTGATTCGGTCTGATGAATCACCCGTTCGCCGAATCCCGCCGGACACTGCGACACCACCCGACCATCGATTCGTACGGAGAAATTCCGCTCCGCTCCGGCTTTCACGCGGACCGGGGCGAATCGGGCGACCGGGAATGCGCCGTAGGCTGAGCGGGGCCGCTTCATCGCCACCCGAATCACTCCGGGTTCCGAATCATCGAACCGCCCGCGCGTCACCGACGCGGTCCGACCGGAATGGGCCGGGCCAAGCAAGGTCGAATCCGGATAGGAAGGGCATCATCTGAATTTCAGATTTCTTTTATCTGATTTTCCGCGATCTTTCCCTTGCACCGGCCGAAGCGACTTGGTCGAGCGGCCCAGCGGGAGGAATCGAAGAGTCTTTGATTTGCGCGAATTTCCGGAAATTCCGCGTGAACCAGAAGTTCCGCGCTCCGACGCGGCCAACCCCGCGTCCGGTCGCCGTGAATTCTGATAATTCGATCCCGTTTAAGATTTTTTTGAATTTGCCGCTCCCACCATCCCCGCCCAGCATCCGCCCATCCGGGGCCATGAGGACGGTCGGCGGATGCATCGCAACCAAGAGACTGAGAGAGCAAATCATGACACGCACACTCCCCCGCCTCGCCGCCATCTCGGCGCTGGTGCTCTTCGCCGCCGGAGCCCGGGCCGAGACTTGGTACCCCTACCCCGTCGAAGTCTGGACCAAGCCCTTCGACATGGCGGCCCCCCGGAATTCCATCGATTACACACCGCTGGAGCGGGCGAGCCGTCCTTGGGAGATATGCGTCTCCTTTCCTCACATGAAGGACGCCTACTGGCTGGGCGTGAACTACGGCGCAGCCTCCGAGGCCGAACGCGTGGGGGTCAAAATGCAGTTGGTCGAGGCCGGCGGCTACACCGAGCTCAACACCCAGATCAGCCAGATCGAGGATTGCGTGGCTGCCGGAGCCGACGCGGTCGTCATCGGAGCGATCTCCTTCGACGGGTTGAACAACCTCGTGAGCGAAATCCGCTCCCGTGACATTCCCGTCATCGACGTGATCAACGGAATGTCGTCGCCCGAGCTGTCCGCCAAATCCCTTGTGTCCTTCGGTGAAATGGGCGGCAAGGCCGGAGAATTCCTGGCCGATGCGCACCCGAGGGGCGGAACCCCGGCCAAGGTCGCTTGGTTTCCCGGACCTCCTGGAGCGGGCTGGGTCGAAGCCGGCAACGAGGGCTTCGTGAACGCCATCAAAGGCAGCGCGTTAGACCTCGTGGACACCAAATACGGCGATACCGGCAAGGAGGCTCAATCCGCGCTCGTCGAGGACGCTTTGGAGACCCATCCGGATCTCGATTACATCGCGGGCACCGCGGTGACGGCGGAGGCCGCCATTCCGATCCTGAGGGCCCGGGGCCTGAGCGACCGGGTGAAGGTGGTGTCCTACTACTTCACGCCGGGCGTGGACCGGGGCATCGCCCGTGGACAGATACTGGCGGCGCCGACGGATTCGCCGGTGATCCAGGGCCGGATCGCCATCGATCAGGCTGTCCGAATCCTGGAGGGAACCAATTATCAAAAGCACGTGGGTCCGGCGCTGTTCGTCGTGACCAGCGACAATCACGCCGACTTCGACTCCACCTCCACGCTCGCGCCTGGCGGCTTCAAGCCCGTGTTCCGCGTGAACTGAGCGCCGGTGACGCAATCTTCGACGATTCTCGCCACCCGGGGCCTGAGCAAGGATTACCCGGGTGCGCGCGCCCTCGACGGCGTGGACTTTGACCTGAAGCGGGGCGAGGTCCATGTGCTGTTCGGCGAAAACGGCGCGGGCAAGTCCACCCTGATCTCGATGCTTTCGGGGGCGGACCGCCCGACCGGAGGGCACGTCGAAATGAACGGGGAGCGGATGGACCTCGCCTCGGTGCGGGACGCCCGGGCGCGCGGGATTTCCGCCGTATTCCAAGAGTTTTCCCTGATCCCGCAGATGACCGTGAGGGAAAACATTTTTCTCGGGGATGAAATCCGAAGCGGGCCCTTCGTCAACAACTCCCGGATGCGGCGAGAGTCGCGCCGGCTGCTCGAGGAATTGGATTTCGACCTTCCAGCAGACCGCCCCGCGCACCTGCTGACCCGGGCCGGACAGCAGATGGTCGAGATCGCCAAAGCGTTCCGCTCCGAACTTTCCGTGCTGATCCTCGACGAACCCACGGCCAGCCTCACCGACCGCGAGACCGATCGGCTGTTCGCGCTGATGGACCGCCTGACCCAACGCGGCGTCGGCATCGTCTACACCACCCACCGCATGGCCGAGATCAGGCGCGTCGGCGACCGAGTCACCGTCCTGCGGGACGGAGGGCGCGTCGACACGCTGCCGGTTTCGGAAACCGACGACGACGCGCTCGTGCGGTTGATGACGGGACGCGAGGTCGGCGCGATATTCCCCGAACCGACTCCGAACGAACCCGGCGGGGAAATCCTGTCGCTGAAGAACGTAAGCACGGTGGACGGCTCCGTGGCGGAAGTTTCCATGAACGCCAGGCGCGGCGAAATCGTCGGCTTGGCGGGGCTCGTGGGATCGGGAAAGTCCGAGGCGATGCGGGCGGCCTTCGGCATCCTACCGTTGGCCGGAGGCGAGATCCGCTACAAGGGCGGGCCGACCACCGCCCGCTGGTCGCCCGGCCGCGCCATCCGGGCCGGATTCTTGTACCTGCCCCCGGACCGCAAGGCCGAGGGACTGATGATGGAGCGCCCCGCGCGCGAAAACATGGCCCTGGCCGCGCTCAACGCGGCCCCCTTCAGCAAAGGCGCGTTCCTGACCCGCGCGAAGGAGCGGCAACGCGTCGCGGAACTCGCCGACTGGATCAACCTGTCCCCGAACAGCCCGGAGCGCGACATCGGCTTGTTTTCGGGCGGCAATCAACAGAAGGCGATGCTGGCCCGCGGCCTGAGCCGGCCCTTCGACCTGGTGGTGTTCGACGAGCCCACTGTCGGCGTCGACGTGGGCACCCGGGCGGCGATCTACCGCTTCATCGTCGATTTGGCGGCGCGGGGCGCGGCCGTGGTCATCGTTTCCTCGGACTTGCCTGAAATCCTTCGACTGACGGACCGCGCCTACGTTTTCCACAGCGGCCGCGTGCAAGCCGAACTCCCGCGTTCCGAACTCTCCGAGGAAGCCGTGCTGTCCCACTTTTTCCGGAAGGAGGACGCTCGATGAAATCCGGCGGCGCGCCATCGGGCGACTTCACCCTTCCGCTCAAGAAGCTCTTCGCGCGGCTGGGCATCCTTCCCTTTCTGCTGATCATCGCCGTGGTGGCGTTTTCGCTGATGTCGGAAAATTTCCTGACGGCGCGCAATCTCACCAATGTCCTTCGCCAATCCGTTTATCTGACCATCGTCTCGCTCGGTCAGATGCTGGCGCTCCTGTCGGGCGGCTTCGATCTTTCTGTGGGCACGGTTCTGGCGATCTCGTCGGTCGTGGCGGCGATGGTGATGGCGGGGCTGCACGCGGCGATGCCCGAGGCGGTGTTCCTCGCGATTTCGCTGGGCATCCTCTCCGGGATCGCGGCCGGAACGATGATCGGCGTCGCCAACGCGGTCGGCGTGGCATTCGCCGGAGTCTCGCCCTTCATGATGAGTCTCGGAATGGCGTCGGTGGGCTTCGGCGTCGCGCTTTATCTGACCGGCGGCGTTCCGGTCTACGGCATGCCGGTGGAATTCGGCGACATATTCGGTTTCGGAGCGTGGTTCGGCCTGCCTTCGCCCGTCTGGGTCGCGGCGGCGCTGGCGATCCTCGTCGCGGTCCTGCTCTACGGAACCCCGTGGGGGAGGTATTTCTACGCCGTGGGCGGCAATCCCCGCGCCGCCCGGCTTTCTGGAATCAACGTCAAGGGCACGCTCTTCGCGACCTACACGCTCTGCGCCGCGTTCGCGGCCGTCGCCGGCGTGCTTCTGACCGCGAGGCTCGACACCGGCGAGGCCAACATCGGCGCGTCGATGCCCTTGGAGAGCATCGCGGCCTGCGTGATCGCGGGAGTTTCCCTGCGCGGCGGCATCGGCCGGGTCGAGAACGTGGTTCTGGGGGCGCTCTTCATCGGACTGATCCAAAACGGCATGAATCTCGCGCGGATCGAAAGCTACCTTCAGACGGTGGTTCTGGGCGGACTTTTGATTCTGGCCGTCGTCGCGGATCAAATCCGCTTGCGGTTCGTCGCCGCGTTGAAGGACTGAGGGACGATCGGATGACTATCGCCAAACAAGGCAAGGGCCGATGCTTCGGGCCGAGCGGATTCGGTCGTGGAGCGGTCTCGCCCCGAAACGATCCGGCGGACGCGGCCCGGGGCCACACTGGGAAGGTGTTCGGCGGTCCTCCGGCCACCGCCGCCGCGAACCGCCGGAGCCGGTCGAACGCTAACGCCGCGAGCCGACGCGCCGGGGACTCCGGAAATGATCCGATGACGCCCAACGCGTGCCACGCGGGCGGGAGTTCCGGGCCGCGCGGATTCTGCGGTGGCGCGGACGCGGCCCGAATCGACCGGGCGGCCGCCCCCCGCGGTCACCCGGGGATGATGTTCGGCGGGACTTCGATCGCCGCGGTCGGTGGCCGCCGGAATCGGTCGAATATTTCCGCCGCAAGCCCACGCGCCGGGGCATCCGGGAATTATCCGATGATGCACGCCACGAGCGTCACGCGCCGGAGCTCCGGGCCGCGCGGATTCGGCGGAGGCGCTGACGCGGACCGAATCGACCGGGCGGTCGCCCCCCGCGGTCACCCGGGGATG
>JANQKA010000463.1 GCA_028281405.1 Hasllibacter sp.
GAGACGCCGCTTGCGAAGTGGATCCTCGGCGGTGCGGAACTGATTCAAGCGAGTGTCGTAGCTCGCTACGCTGAGAGGGCGAGCATGTCCGAGAAACCAGCCGCCTGTGGTCATCCAAGAGATAGGAATATCGGCGGATAGAAGCGCGCCGAGCGCGGGTGTGGTCAAGGAGACTGGCCCGTGCAAAATCAAATCTGATATTCTAATAAGCGGGATTTCCGTGCGACCCTCTTCGGTTTCTATCACAAGTGTTTCGCCGGACTTTCGGATTCGAGCCCCGGGGACTTGGACGTGAAGTGGCAAGGCGGGATCGTCTGCGGGATTCAGAGGGCGTGGAACTTGACCCTTGTTGATAAGATTCAGCTCGTCGGGAAGGCAAATTCCTGCAAGTGCGCAGCGGGGGCATTTTTTGCTATCCACGAGTGGAGGGGGCGCGCGGTGGGCAGCGGCTGACAGGCGCAATTCCGACACCGAACGGAGGGCCTCGTCCCGAAGTTCGCTGTCCAACTCGACTGTGACGCGTTCCCGACTCCCAGCGAACCAGAGAGCCGCTTCGGGAACATTGTAGCCGTGATCCTCCAAAAGCATCGCCTGAAGTGCCAACTGAACTCGTTCGGGAAGATATGCGCCTTTTTCGACATGCGGGCGCTTGCCACGCTTGAAATCGATCGGGACGGCTGTGCGTCCTTCGCCTTCCACGACGTCAAGCTTGCCGATGATGCCGATTCGATCTGAAGTTAATGTTAGGGCCGTTGTACGAAATGGGACATCCTCGTCCCCATCGGGAAGGGAGCCGGCCGGTTTATCCGTTCGCGCATGAATGCGCTTCCCATCAGCAGTGTCGGCGGTCTCGGCCCATTCGCCGTCAACCCACATCAAGTAGGCGAGGCGGGGGCAGTAAACGTGTTCGTTCACCATTCGTACCGGAACAAGCTGGGTGTTCGGGGACGCGGGAGGTGCGACAAGCGGGAGTGAAGTTTGGGTGTATATTGAGTTCATGTTATCATCTCTGCGTGAGTTACGCAGAGGAATTTTCCTACGGGCTCTCGAATTGCCCGGAATACTGCGTGTACTTGTGGAAGCGAGGCTACATCCGGACTGTCTTTGACGATTTCCGGATGGTTGAGCAGGGCCATAATTGTGGAAAGTCTGGCCGGAGCGCTCCAGATAGGAAGGTTGAATTCAATTTTTCCACCACTCCCAAATCGCGTCATCGGAGTCAGCAACCTGATTCCACTTCTGCGGCGCACGGGAATCACGGGAAACAATGGCAGTGCGATGGCTGAAAGGCAATTCGCGCCATGTTCGGTTGTGATCGGATCCCCCGACGGATCCACATCGCGATAGGCATAACGTCGGTCCTCGGTTGGATCCCAGCGGAAGCTGACGGTTCGGTCGGCGCGTCGCCACGGAGCGAACAGGGCTGCCGCGATTCGGTGCTGAAAGTCCATGACCGCTTCGCTATTGGGTGCGGCTTTCGCAATTGTGGAGGGCACGTCACGGAATCGGGAAAGAAAATGTTGGTGCCCTTGGCCGAACATGAATGCGAATGGCGTTGGACGAAGCGATTCGTTTCTTTCGTCAATGGCCATTTCCGATGAAAGTGCGTCAAGGACCATTTGCTGGGAATCAACCGCTTTTTCCCTTAGGGACGCAAATTCTTCCGCCGCGAATTTAAGATCCTTCGCATCGCCGGTAAGCGCGTGAGCCGGAGCGAGACTTCCGACACCTTCCGTCACCGCTTCGGCCACTGCGGCTTGGGATTGCGGGGCGCGCAACTTCAGAAGGGGGTGCCAAGAAGGTGCGCCGACATCCCAATAAACGCAAGGGAACCACTCGGCTCGCGCGGTCTCCAGTGCGCGAAGAGTTCCCAGCAACGCCATGAAGCCAAGCAAGTTGCTTGGCTCAATGCCGAGGAGCGTGTGAACTTCAAGCGGATTGGACGCGTCTGCATCCCAGGTCGCTTTCGTTGGTTTTGATTTCTTGGGCTTGCGTCCCATCACTTATCCTCCTCGGATGATGCCCGATGATCCGCCAGTCTGATGCACGCCTCCAGAAAAGCCAGGCCCCACCACCCATATCGGCGGTGCAACTTCTGCATAAGTCCGACCCAGTCGGAATCGTCCAAATCGAAGTTCAATTTGTCAGGACCGGGAAATACCGGTATTTTTAAATCCAAAATTGTCTGGGAACATGTGTCCCAAGATTCGTCGTCATGGCGGAAAAAGGGGCGTCCATGACCATGATGGGTGCCAATTAGCCACAGCAGCAAATCTGTGTCGACGTCCCTGTCAATATCATGGCGGATCTTTTCTCGTGCGTAGCGAACAGAGGCGACTTCGTGACGCCAAGTGTCGGGCAGCCGGTTTTGTTTACGCGCCTGTTTTCTGCGCTGTGGATTGGTGCGTGTGCCACTCTTGGCGATAGGCGGGCCTCCCTCCGGCAGGCCTCCCAATGTGCGCAGCCAACCTTGAAAGCGCGGGTCTGCCTTTCCGTTGTCATGCCATAGCGCTGCGATGTGCAAGGTTTTGGTAAGAATTTTGGGAAGTTCAAGTTTTTTTCCGTATTGCTGTGCGTGTTTTGCTACACTTTCGGCGTGAATGCTCAGCAGGATTGGCGCGTATCCAGTCACACCCTCGTCCTCCTCCGTCGCGGCTTCGGATATATCGCTATTCACGGCGTTTGGGAGGCCACGGGGAGCAAACAGAATTGCTCCGGAATTCGGGTCGCCGTATGGAAATTCAAGCCGCAGTCCCGGAACTTGAGTCCAGTTGGGATACCCGTATGCCTCGGCAATGCTGCGGGCGGAATGATTGTTTCGCAGTTGCTCGGCAACACTGCTCCACCCGGAATCCGGCAGGTCGGGATGAAGTCGAAGTGCCGCTCGCCGCGTTTGATATGCTTTCGCGGCAAGATCCGCGATGTCCATCACGCGATCTTCATATTCTGGCGCCCAGCCAAATTCATCGCAACCGCCATCAGTTGTTGGCACCACGATAACGTCCCCTGGGGAAATATCCGAGGCACTGATAAATGTTGCGTCATCGGCCCCCCGCCACCGCATTATGATTTTCCCGCCCTTGATTTCGACATTATCAGGCGCGCCGCCAGGAACATCCGCAAGTGGTGTGGTGGAAGCATCATTCGCCAAGTTTTTGGATATCCAACTTCTTACCTGCCACAGTGGGAGGCGGAGTGCTTCTCCCGGCCGGGGCGGCAGTAGGCCGAGAATATTTGAAATGCTCTGCCTAATGGCTTCACGCTGTTCGCCTTCGGCGGTTCGTGCTTCTTTGAACAGCGTGTCAAGATCGGCTCTCCAAACAATGCTCACCTCCGCGCCGTCCCGGAATTCGCCATGTAGGAACAGAGCGGGGTCGGGATCGGGGCTGGGTCGGGGAGACGTCATGGTCAATGCGGTGAGATCCACTTTGCGCAACGGTGCAGCCGATGCCGCGGGCGAGAAGCATTCTTTGTTTGGCTGAAATTCGCGAAGCAAATTGTCAAGGGCGTCGGGCCCAAAATCAATATTCGCGGGTTGATTCGCGTTTTTTTTGGTGGCGGTTTTTTCAATCCAGTTCCAAGTTTCGAGCGCCGCCCGTCCGTAGATTGGATCTTCGGCTTTTTTGTGAACTTCCTCCTTGGCGGCCAGAATTACGCCGAGTGCTGGGCGGCCGTTCCGATTGCCCGACCGGGCAAGCCTACCAAAACGCTGTCGGAGCGCGTCGAGCGGAGCAAGTTGGCTGACCATCGAATCAAAGTCAAAATCGGCGCCCGCCTCGATGCATTGGGTGGCGACCACGTAGAGAGGTCGGGTGGCTCCTTCGCCGTGTCCCTCCAGACGGGGAAGCAAATTTCTCAAGAGTTCATCGCGTTCGGCGGGGCGAACCCGACCAGTGAGCAGTATTAAATCGGCGCGTTCTTCCAGTTCTTCCAGTTTCAAATTTTTCCAAATATCACGCGCCAAAGCCACGCGGTTAACGACCACTGCGACTACGGGACAAGTCTCGTTCCTTTCGGCATGCTTTTTGACTAGATTTCGGGCGTGCCTGCCGAATTCTTCCGCTTCGATTTTGCGGTAGGGCGGGGGAATTTCGATAATTTTCTTCGCTGACAGTCGTTCTTTGATCGAGCCTTCGTTGCGCTCGCTCTGTGACAATTCGAACACCCGCTCAACATTTTGTCGTGGTGTAGCCGTGAGTGTGCACCATTTCCACGGAAGATCAAGCGTCTCTTCGGGTTGTTGATGGTGCTCGATCGTTTCGAGGGTTTGCTCGAAAGCATGTGACAGATGCGCCTCGTCAAGAATTAGAAAAGCGTCTATTCCGAGTAATCCCGCATGAATGGGAGCCATTTTCCCACTGACTCCATATCCGCGAAACAGCAAACGAGAACCAAGTTGGTCCACGGTGGTGCAAAGAAGCGTCGGTTGGTCGGGTCGTTTCGCCCACTCGCTCTCAAGGGGCATGCCCCCGCGTAATTCCGCAACATGAAGGGGGGCGTTGTCGGATCCGGATATTGACGCCAAACGTGTGGCCGCGCGCCCGAGCGGGTCGTCACGACCAACCGCGCCACGCAGGGCTTTGCAAATTTTGAGTCCCCTCGCGTGCGCCTGATCAACAATGATTCGCCGATCCACCGCGAGCACGGTTCGCATGGCCGCGCGGCGCGGACTTGCGTTCGCTGATAACGCGAGGTGGAAAACCGCCACATCCAGCACGGCCGTTTTTCCTGCCCCGGTTGGGGCGGCGATTGTTTTTGGCCAAGTGCCATTCTCCGCCACCTCTTCCAGCAAACGAGCCTGCCAAGCGTAAGGGGCATGGCCGTGAATCGACTGGAATGCCGAGGCGAAATCGCTCGGAGTGAGAGAGGGCAGATCTGTCATGTGTTCACTTCCGGCTGTGGCAGGAACAGTCCAAGGCCGACGAAGCGTCCCGCACCCAGAAAAATTGGGCCTGCGACAGGCTCGTCGAAAGCAAGTCGAACGTGATAAACCGGCCTTGCTCCGAAACTTTGTTTACGCGACCATCCCGCCCAAGGCGGCGCCCCGCTCTGGGGACGGGCGGGAGGGACTCCTCTATGAGACGCATGTTTCCCGATATGGATTTTGTTCGGTCCCGGGAGCCCGGCACGCGCGCAGGAGGCTCGCAGGATTTCTTCGATCTCGTCCGCCCTTGCGTTTCCTTTGGCTTTCGGGTGTCGGTCGAGGACGACGGGAGTGACACTCGCCCAACGCCTGGAATTCCTTAGGTACCGGTATGGGTCCAATGAGTGTGTTCCACCGGAAGCGGGTGCCAATTTCCAGCTCCAATTTCCGCGACCTTGTTGCGGCGCGAGCGTGAATTTCATTCTTCCGTCAATGTCTTTCTCACCGAGGGAAGCAACCGCTCGGCGAAATTCGTCGTGTCGTTCATATGGGTCCGGGCCCGGCTGGTTCCACTCTTCGACTTGTTCGCGTGGCGGCACCAAAGCCAATCCCATCAATTGTCCGTTGGAATGTTGCCAACCCACATTGGCCAGTGGCACCACGGCCAGGTGTGCATCGCGGGCGGGGCTTCCATCCTTTTCATGTCCCGCAATCCAACCGGGAGCGGGCCTTCCGTTAGTACGGGTCCAACCCTCCATGAGCGCCAATCGCATATGGTCGGCCACGATCGCCGTCGACCGCAGGTCGGGACGTTCGCCGACGGCGTGTTCGAAAACGATCCATGAATTGGGGTCGGCTGGGAATGGTCGGGTATATTCCTTGACAGGCTTGGCGCGTCCAGAGTGTGAACTTGGACGTGGGCGAGCGTCGATTTCACCGCGTAGATGCCTGTGATAGAGCCCTTCCAATTCCGATAACCGACCCTGATATGGGGCGCGGCGGACAGGCTGCCAGTTGTCGGGCGGAGCCTCGGTTTCCGTGAAGCGCATCAGAACGAAACTGGCTGAATGCCCGACATAGCTTGTCCTTTGGGCGAGTTTGTCGAGTGCACGCCGATGTTCTGGAGACGGAACCGCATCCCAACTGAGGGCCAAATGAACGGGAGCATCCGCATCAAGTGTGACGGATGGGAATGTCCGCGGCTGTCTTCTCCGCCGCTCGGGCAGGACGGTTTCGCCCCTGGCATCGTTGGGAGGCACGTACACGGTTACCGTTTGACGCTGTCCCGTAATAGCGACGTCGGCAAGGCATGGGGGCGATAACCCCTCTAGCCACTCGAGTGCGGCACGCTCATGAACGTCCTCTCCCCCGAGGCCCCAACTGGCTACCAGCGCGGAGTAGATTCGATCCGGCTGAGGAGGCCAATCGGCTTCGGGGTCGGAGGGGGCGCGGGCAAGCCGCGCTGTTCCCGATAGCCAAGTTATGTCAAGGCGAAGCATCACTCATTCCCACTGGCTTCGTCGCTTAGCGCCTTGTCCTGCGCTTTCCGGATCAGGTCGACGAGTTTGCGCTGAGGTTCAAGCATGATCGGCTCTGGATTCAGAGCGAACCCCACGGAACAAGCCGCGTCGAATGCCGCCTCGTGCAACCGCGTTGCGGCATCGGGATCGATCAGAACCTCGCTTGCGCCGCCATCCGCGGCCACGACTTCCAAGGGAGCCAATCCGTCGCAGACGAGGTCGCAGCGGGAACGGAAGGCGCGGCCCTGCCGATCCGCCTCGACCGCGGCGGCGATACCGAGCGCTGCGAGGTAGGTCCGCGCCGCAAGATCGCGTTCGGGGTCCGCCCCGAACCGAAGCCTCCTGAGTCCGGCGAAACTGACGACGACCGTTTGAAGCGCATGATCGCATGTGACACCAAGCATATCTATGGTTGGGGCGATGTTTCCGTGGTTTATTTCGGAGGGGCGAGCTGCCTTGGCACTCTTCCCGAGATCCGCCTTGTCATGCGCCCAGTCCCCGTCGCTGTCTTTAAACACTTCGATTGATCTGGGGATTCCTAGCGGGTCGATTCGGCTTCCGGTGCGCCGGCCAGCGTTGCGGAATATGACATCACCCGTCCTGCTGTCGACGGCTTTCCCGGCCGGGACGTCAACCGCGATCACTTCGGACATGATAACCCGTGCGAACTTGGCCCCAAGGCCACCTCCCTCTCCAGTGGAATTCCACGCTCCGAACAGCAGGGCCGTCGGGGCCGCCTCGAAGATCGCGGTGGCGTCGGCGGGGGTGGCGAGCCTCAAGCTCTGGCCGAGATCGCTGTCCCGAAAAGGCTTGTCCCCGTGTAAGCTGTCCCGGAGTATCGCGTCAAACACACGGTGAGGTGCCTCGAGGACGCTGATCGCGGGGACGGAGTTGATGCCCGAACCGGGAAAATCGACCACAAGGCGCGGCAGTCGGATGCCCCCGGCCTGCGCGGCGGCCAGCAGCGATTCTTCCATCCGGTTCGCTTGGCTTTGAACGCTGTCGATCAGAACGCAGATCTTCTCCTCACCGTCGATTCGGCGGAGCTCGAAGACATGGGTCGGGCTGTTGTTGGCTCCGGGATAGGTGGGAGGGAAAATCTTGTCTCCCTGCCCTCCCGCGGGTTGCAGACGCTGCCGTCGACGCAAGGCTGCGTCGTCACGCACCGCCTCCTTCAGTTCTTCGAGTTCCATTGGAACCTCCAGTAAAGATGGCCTTGCCAAAAAGTCACACCTTGCTGTAAATCATGCTTCCGTGGCTTACGCAAGCAGGAATTTCAAATAATTTTTGGAGGCGGCATGGCGGGATCGAGCGATGACCCGGAATCCCGAAGGTGGAGCGTGGCGAGCCGCTTGGAATTCGCCACGAACCGCCTGTACTGGGACGGCACGCTTGGGCGCGACGATTTGATGGGGCGATTCGGTTTGTCTCCCGCGCAGGCGACGGCCGACCTCTCTCGTCTGCGCGCCGATCTGGGTGGGGGGGTCGTGTACGACGTGTCGCGCCGGGCGTACGTATCAACCGAGATGTTCGCAGAACCGCCCCTCGACGCGGCTCGACTTCTGGGGGAACTCCGCCTGATCGCCGAGGGAGTGGAGGGAGGGCAAGCGGGCACCCTCGCTTCGCCGCCGCCGATGGAGATCGCCGGCGGTGTGGCTCGTTCCGTCGATTCGCCGGTTCTCCGACACGTCCTCTGGGCGATTCGCGATCAACGGGCCATCGAGGCGTCCTATGTCTCGTTCCAGCGCCCGGAGGTAGAGCGGCGCAAACTGTCGCCACATGCGCTCGTGTACGACGGGTTCCGCTGGCATGTCCGCGCCCACGATTCAGGAGATGGCCGATTCAAGGATTTTCTGCCGTCCCGGTTGTCCCAAACGGCGTTGGCCGGGCCCGCGGCGGCGTCCGCCGACGATGATCACGATTGGCGGGAGATGGTTGGTCTGCGGGTCGCTCCACATCCCGGGCTGACGGAACATCAGAAAGCCGTGGTTGAGCAGGACTACGGGATGACCAGTGGCGTCTTGGATTTGGAGGTGCGGCGGGCGATCGTGAGTTATGCGCGGCGGCGCCTCGGGCTTGTCGAGGGCCACGAGCGGCGTCCTCCCAGCGAACAGCAGATCGTACTGGTACAATTGTACTCCTGCCCGCGGGAAAACTGACGCTCCACAACCGGTGAAGCACCAGGAATGCGCTCCATGCGATTTCACGCCGCTCGCCGGGACCTTTGGTTTCGGGGACGCGTCGTCGGGTCGGAATCGAAGGTGATTCGGGGTCGCAGCCCCACCATCCTTTCGCCGCGCCGCCTCCGGGACACGGATTCGAGGTGGTAGGCGTTCTTGGGGAGCGGGAAAATCTTCTGGCCGCGCCGTCTCGGGCGAAATTTTCGAATTTTGGTATACCAAAACACCAAAATCCCGTTATGCTCGCCTCCGAACGCAAACGAATCACCGAATCAGTCGAGCAAGGGAGGAACCGATGAACAGATTGCTCACCACCATCGCGGTCGCTGCGGCGACGGCACTCTCGGCGGCGACCGCCGCCGCCGCCGAGTACCCCTCGAAGACCATCGAGGTCGTCACCCACGCCGGCGCCGGCGGCGGAACGGATGTCACAACCCGCATGATGATGCTGCGCGCGCGCCGCGAACTGGGCGGGGACATGGTCGTCGTCAACAAGAGGGGCGGCGGCGGGGTCGTCGCGATGGATTACTACCTGACCCAGCCCGCGGACGGGTACTCCATCCTGACCTTCACCATCGGACACGCGGCCGAGTTGGCCAAGGGAAAGACCAAGATGACCCTGGGCGATGTCCGGCCCATCGCGCGCGGGACCGACGACCCGCAAATTCTGATGGTCCGCTGCGGCGAATTCCGCGACGCCAACGCCTTCGTGGCCGCTCAAAAGGGCTCCCCGCTGACCTACGGCACGACCCACCTCGGCAACATCGACGACGTCTCGGCGTTCATGTTCGCCAAGAAGGGCGGGTTGCAAACCCCGCGGATCGTCCCCTTCGAGGGCGGCGGCGAACTGGCGACCCAGTTGGTCGCCGGCGCCGTGGACGTCGCGGTCCTGAACCTCGCCGAGGCGGGATCGCAGATCGAGGCCGGGGATGTCTGCCCCATCGTCGTGCTCGCCGATCAGCGCATGAGCGCGCTGTCGGACGTTTCGACCGCCAAGGAACTCGGCATCCCGGTCAGCTTCTCCACCGTTCGGGGGTTCGTGGTTCACGCGGACACGCCTGACGATGTCGCCCGGAAGATAGAGGAGTCGCTGCTGAAGTCGATGAATCACACCGTGTACCAAGGATTTTTGACTTCGGTGGGTCTCGATTCGACGTCCGTCGCGGGGTCCGATGTCTGGGGCGCGCAGCTCGAAACCATGGTCGGGGACATGCAGGCCGCGCTGAAGGAACTCGGCTTCATCGAGTGATCGTTACCGGGGCGCGCCGCCGCGGCGGCGCGCCCCTCACCGGGAGTGGAGACATGACGGAGCCATCGGCGGAGTCGGCAGGGCGGGCGCGCCTGAACCGCCTCCTTCCACCATTGGCGATTCTAGCCATCGCTGGGATCGCCTATCATCTGACGACAACGTTCGACCGGGTGCCGCCAATTCTCAAAAGGGGCATCCAGCCGTCCGATTTCCCGCAGCTGGTCATTGGTCTGATCGCCGCGCTGTCGATCTGGCTCCTGATCCGGGGCCGCGAATCCGCCCCGCGCCCGCTGCCCTCTGTCGTTTGGGTCACGATGGCGGTTTTGCTGGTCTTTCCGATACTGACTGCGGTCGACCTGTTCCTCGCCCTCGGAGTGTCCGCGGGCGCGCTCGCGGCCTGTTGGGGGGAACGGCGGATTCCGGCGCTCCTGCTCGTGTCCGTCCTCATCCCCGTCGTGGTGTTCCTGTTGTTCGATCTCGGTTTCGAGATCCGGTTTCCGCGCGGTCTCCTGACCAATCTCTGGTACGGGTGAGGGCATGGACGCGCTTCTCGCCGGGCTGCTCGCGCTTGCCGACGTCGAGCTGCTGCTGCTCATTTGCGCGGCGACGGCGGGCGGCGTCCTGATCGGCGCCCTTCCGGGCCTCAACGCGACGACGGGCGCGGCCCTGCTGCTGCCGTTCACCATCACAATGGATCCGGTGGCGGCGATCGCGGTTTTGATCACGATTTACTGCTCCGCGACCTTCGCCGGCGCCATCACCGCGATTTTGATCAACACGCCCGGAACGTCGGCGTCGGCGACGACCTGCATCGACGGTTTTCCGCTGGCGCAGCGCGGACAGGCCGGGCGCGCGCTCGGCATGGCCGCGGTCTCGTCGACCATGGGTGGAATTTTCAGCGTGCTGTGCCTGATGGCGGCGGCTCCGCTGCTGGCGCGCGCCGCGTACAATTTCGCTCCCCCGGAATATTTCGCGCTGACGCTGTTCGGGCTCTCGATGCTCGCGACGATAGGGGGCGGATCGCCCGTGAAGAACATCCTCGCCGGAGCTTTCGGAGTCCTGCTCGCGACCGTCGGGATCGACCTGCTGACCACCGTGGAACGGTTCACGTTCGGCTACGCGGAACTGAGCGACGGAATCGGATTCGTGCCGGTCATGATCGGGGTGTTCGGCATTTCCGAACTGCTGACGCAGGCTTCGAACCTGCACGTGACACGCGAGCGGATCACGATGAAGGCGATCCAGCTGCCGTCGCGGGCCGATTACGCCAAAACGTGGCGGACGATCCTGCGGTCGTCGGGAATTGGCACTTTCATCGGCGTCCTCCCGGCGGAAGGGGCGACGGTGGCGTCCATGATCGGGTACAACGAGGCCAAACGCTGGTCGCGCACGCCGGAGGAATTCGGCAAGGGGGCGATCGAGGGCATCGCGGGGTCGGAGGCGGCGAACAACTCCGCCACCGGCGGCGCGATGGTTCCCACCTTGGCTCTCGGAATCCCGGGCAGCCCCACCGCCGCGGTTATTCTCGCCGGGCTGATGGTGCACGGCCTCCGGCCAGGCCCGACGATGTTCACCGAGCAGGCCGAATTCGCCTTCGCGATTTTCTGGGCGATGCTGCTCGTGAACCTGCTTTTCTTCGCCGTCGGCCTCGCCGGCGCGAAGCTGTTCGCCCGGGTCACCCTGATTCCCGTCACGATCCTGTGGCCGGTCGTGTTCATCTGTTCGATCGTCGGGGCCTACGCGCTCGATCAGTCGATGTTCGACGTCTGGATCGCGCTGGCCTCCGGAGTCGTTGGATTCTTCATGCGGCGCCATGGATTTTCCGTCGTTCCGCTGGCCATCGGACTGATTCTGGGTGGCATGCTGGAGACCCGCCTCGGCCAGAGCATGGTCATGCTCGACGAGCGGTGGTGGTTGATGTTCGCGCGTCCGCTGACCCTGTTTTTCCTCGTCCTGACCGCGCTGGCGCTGTTCGGTTCGTTTGTGTGGGGCTGGGCCAGGCGTCGTCGGACTGCTGGGTCCACGGGAGAATGACGCCGTGGGGACGGAATTTCCGAGGACGCCGGAGGACGGCACCGCGGTCGTGGGTGGGATCGACCTGGGAACCGCGGACCTGACGCTGGAGCGGGCGACCCCGACGCTCGCCGAAATCACGGCGGACAAGCTCCGCGAGTTCATCCTGCTCGAAAAGCTGCCCGCCGGGGCCGCGATAAACGAGCGCGATCTCGCTTCGGCGCTGGGCATAAGCAGGACTCCCCTCCGGGCCGCGCTCGCCATGCTCGAGCGCGAAGGCCTCATCGAGTACTCGGTCACGCGCCGCCCCCGCGTCGCCGATCCGTCGATAGACGAGATCGCGCGCGATCTCGTCGTCATGGGGGCTTTGGAGGCCCTCGCCGGAGAACTGGCCTGCGCGGCCGCCAGGGACGACCAAATCGCGAGGGTGGCGACGCTGGACCGGAACATGCGCGAAGGTACGGGCATTCTCGAGCCGCTGGAATTTTTCCGGACCGACATGGAAATGCACACCACCATCGTCAAGGCGAGCGCGAACGCGTCCCTGATCGAAACGCACCGCCAGTACAACGCCCGGCTGTGGCGCGCGCGGTTCCTGTCTTCGCGGCGCAGCGCTGGACGGGAGGTCACGTTGGCCGAGCACGGCGCGATCGCCGAAGCGATCGTCCGCCGCGATCCGAAGGCGGCGGGCGCCGCGCTGCGTTCGCATCTCGATTCGACGGTGCGCAACATTTCCTTCGCGTTTCGCGACCGGGGGGCGACCAACCCGGAGCGGATCTCATGAACCCGAGCGTCGGCGCCATCCCGGAAAATTCACGCGGGAAGGGGACCGCTCCGGTGGCTTTGGTTCAGGCCGGGGAGGGTGTGGCGGTAGCCGAAGTCGTTCCGGCCGGGGATCCGGTCATGTTCCGGCGTTTTCCGGAGATGGGCGGAACCGATCCGCGCGCAGCCTGCGTGGGAAGGGAGCGCGACCATTCCGCTCCGGCTCCTCGCTTCAATCCCTCACTTTCCGCGGGCGCGCGGGGCCGAAATATCCCGGCTGAACGCCGCCTGGTCCGCCTCTTCGCGTTCCGCGGGCGCGCGGGGTCTGACCTCATGAGCGGAAGACACGAAACTTGGAGTCGGCCTAATTCCGGGAGATTCACGCGGCATGGCCCTTGAACCCGTGGTTTGGATTCCCTCCAATGGAAGCGTGGAGGAGGCGGGAGTCGCGCCGGTAGGTGCGGCCGCGCGTGTTTTGGCGCATTCTGGAGCGGGGCGGCGATCAGTTGACCGCGATCGGCGGGAGGAGGGGCTCCTTTTACACGTCGGCCACCCACGACATACAATCCGCGTTCCGCGGACTTGGGCGGCCGAACAACTGGGAGCGCAAAACATGAAGCCAAGCATCGGGATCATCCCCGGAGATCCAAGCGGCGTGGGGCCGGAACTCGTGGCCCGGCTGCTGGCCGATGAGATCGTGGCGGAGGCCGACGTGTTGCTGATCGGGGATCCACATGTGTTTCGACTGGGTCAGGAGCAGGCCGGCATCCGGCACGCGCACACCGAGGTCGACGCCGCCTCCGGGGATTGGCGGGCGGCGGACCGCTTCGCGCTGCATCCGTTGGAGACGATCCCCGCCGGGGAAGTCGTCTTGGCGGAGAGCACGGAGGCGTCCGGACGCTCCACGCTCCGAACGCTCGACACCGCATTGGATTTCGCGGCGGCGGGAGTAATCGACGCCGTGGTGTTCGCTCCGTTCAACAAGGCGTCGATGCATTTGGCGGGGATCGGGCACGCCGACGAATTGCACTACATGGCGGAACGGCTGGGCGTCGAAACCTATGTTTCCGAGCTGAACACGCTGGATGGGATGTGGACAAGCCGCGTCACCAGCCACATCGCCCTCAGCGAGGTCGCCGACGCGATCAGCGGAGGGCGGATCAAGCGGGCGGCGAATCTGATCGACGGCACCCTGCGCCGGGCGGGCCACGCGAATCCCCGGATCGCCGTGGCGGGGATAAACCCTCACGCCGGTGACGGCGGCAATTTCGGAACCGAGGAGATCGATATCATCGAGCCCGCCGTGCGCGAGTTGGCCGGAACCGGGATGAACGTGAGCGGTCCCTGGCCGTCGGACACCGTGTTTCTGAAGGCCGTCCGGAAGGAGATTGACGCGGTCGTGACTATGTACCACGATCAGGGTCAGATCGCGCTGAAACTGCTCGGATTCGACCGCGGGGTGACGGTGCAGGGAGGCCTGCCGATTCCGGTCGCCACCCCCGCGCACGGCACCGCGTTCGATATCGTGGGTCGGTGCCGGGCGGATGTGGGCGCGACGCGCGCGGCGTTCGAAACCGCCCTCCGGATGGTCGGGCATTGGGAAAGGGAGTGAACCCATGAAAAGGGAACGTGTCGGCGTTGTCGGAGCCGGGCTGATGGGCGCAGGCATGGCCGGATGCCTGCTGCGGGCGGGGCATCCGGTGGTGGTCGTGGCGCACCGGAACCGCGATCCGGTGGATCGGCTGCTTAAGGCGGGGGCGGCGGAATCTCCGGATCCAGGGGCGGTTCTTGGCGCGTGCGATGTGCTTCTCACATGTGTTCCCAACGCCGACGTCGTCGGGAATCTCGCGGACGATCTCGCTCCGCGGTTCGCGGAGGGGCAACTGTGGATCGACGTGACCACCTCTCGCCCCGAGGTCAGCCGGGATGTCGCGGCGCGGCTCGCGGAGCGCGGCGCTGTCTTCGCCGACGCTCCGGTGACCGGCGGTCCCCCGCAGGCCGAGGAGGGGACGCTCGCGTCGTTGGTCGGCTGTGATTCCGGGGAATTCGGGCGGGTGGAGTCGCTGGTGGGCGCCTACTCCAAAGTGGTTCGGCATTTCGGGGGAGTCGGCAGCGGTCACGCCGCGAAATTATTGAACAATCTCGTCACGCAGGGGACGATGCTGCTGTTGGCCGACGCCTATCAATGCGCGGCGGAACTCGGCGTCGACGGGCGGGCGCTTTACGACGTGATGATGGCTGGCGCCGCGAGGTCCGGCACGCTGGAGAAGGCGGTCGGACCTTCGCTCGATGGGAAATACGACGGGATGAGGTTCACGGTCGCGAACGCGGTCAAGGATTTGTCCTACGCGCATGATTTGATCTCCGCATGCGGCTCGGAAGGAACCGAGACGGCTGCCGCGCTCGCGGAGCGGGGGCGTCGGGAGGTCGAACGGGGACGCGGCAACCTCTTCGTGAGCGAACTGCTCAGGCCACCGGAATCGGGGGATTCGGATGGGCGTTGAGGGGTTTCCTCCGGCTTCGGGTTGGAATTCATACCGATGCCCGGGTGCTGGGTCCAGTGAGTTGATTGTCCTACGTTGTGGAGTGGTGCTCGGCGATGGTGTTCGCTCCGGGGAATTCCTGCGTAGGCGGGCACCTCCTGGCCCAAGTGTGGCAGGAATAATCGGTTCATCCCCGCGTGGGCAGGGATCAGATGTCTCCGACCGAGGCACCACTCCCTCATCGCCGATCATCCCCGCGCGGGCGAGGAACTGGTGATGTGTTGGAAGGCCGCGAATGACCAAGGCGGTTCATCCCCGCGCGGGCGGGGAACAGTCTGATTGTAACGTATTTACTATTGGAGATTTTTGCAAGCGGAGCGTGCCATCACGAACGCGGGCGGCCATCGAGCGTGTGACGGGATGGGCTGCGGCGGGAGAGGTGGGGAGACCTTCGTTCACCGTGCATCGGAATGATCAGTCCCGCAGACACTCATGGGCCGTCACGGCGGGGGAGGGCGTGGCGAGCGTCCTCATTGGACCGAGGGCGCTTTGGATTCGGACATCCGCTTCCCCTGCGAGTCTCAAATGCGGGGTTGGCATCGCCGTTGCCTCCATTCTCTCGTCTCGAGGCAACGAAGGCTCGGTGGGGCAGAACAGACACGATGCCGAAGAGCCCCGAGGCCGAGCGCGATGGGGACGACGCGTCGGTTCAACCCTCCGCCTCGTAAAATCCACGGTTCCGATCCCAAAGTGGAGTTTTCTACCCGTCGGGCGGGAGTGGTGCAAGGGTCGGATATGGAACCGCGGGTGCTGTATCCGTGTGGGGCGTTGCGCGTCTTGGAAATCGGGCATAGGATCGGGATCGCCTGTCAAAAGCGGTCGCTTGACCGTCAAACCGCCACATCCGACATCACGATCATGTCCCCCACAAAAATCCTCAACAACTCCGACTTCCTGGGACGCTGCGTCTCCATCGATCTTGAAGTCGACCCCGAAGCCGCGCGGATTATCGCGTTCGCGGCCGTGACGCACGACCCGAACGCACCGAGCGTGGTCGGCGAGGGGGGCGGAGCTGACTTGCGACGCCTCGAATCCCACTGCCAAGGGTTCAATCATGTCATCGGGCACAACATCCTGCGTTTCGATTTGCCGCATCTGGTCGCGTCCTCGCCGAGGTTGGCCGCTCTGGCGGAGGCGCCCATCGACACGCTTTGGCTCAACCCCTTGGCCTTTCCTCGGAACCCCTACCACCACCTCATCAAACATTACCAAGATGGGCGATTGCAGTCGGGTCATGTGAACAATCCAGAATTCGACGCGCGAATCGTGTTCGAGGTGTTGGAGAACCAGGTCGAGGAGTTCGCGACCCTCAACGAGCGGTCGCCGGACGCCCTGACCGCATACCACCATTTGTGCTGCCGCGATCCCCGGAGCGGCG
>JANQKA010000562.1 GCA_028281405.1 Hasllibacter sp.
GTCGCCCGCCTCGCCGCGGTCGAGAAGCTTGCGGAACATCTCCACGCCCGTGCAGGTCGTCTTGGTCGTGTCCCGGATGCCGACGATCTCGATCTCGTCTCCGACCTCGACCACTCCGCGCTCGACCCGGCCCGTAACCACGGTGCCGCGCCCCGAAATCGAGAACACGTCCTCGATCGGCATCAGGAACGGTTGGTCCACCGCCCGCTCCGGCTGCGGAATATAGCTGTCCACGGCAGTCATCAGCTCGCGGAGCTTCGTCTCGCCGATTTCCGGATCGCGGCCCTCCATCGCGGCCAGCGCGGACCCCGAAACGATCGGAATGTCGTCGCCCGGGAAGCCGTATTCGTTCAGCAGCTCCCGCACCTCCATCTCGACGAGTTCCAGAAGCTCCGGGTCGTCCACCTGGTCGACCTTGTTCAGGAACACCACCATCGCCGGGATTCCGACCTGGCGGCCGAGCAGGATGTGCTCGCGTGTCTGAGGCATCGGACCGTCCGCCGCGTTCACCACGAGGATCGCGCCGTCCATCTGGGCGGCCCCGGTGATCATGTTCTTCACGTAGTCGGCGTGGCCGGGGCAGTCGACGTGGGCGTAGTGCCGCGCATCCGTCTCGTACTCAACGTGCGCGGTCGAGATCGTGATGCCGCGCGCCTTCTCCTCCGGCGCGCCGTCGATCTGATCGTAGGCCCTGAAGTCGCCGAAGTACTTCGTGATCGCCGCGGTCAGCGTCGTTTTGCCGTGGTCGACGTGGCCGATCGTGCCGATGTTGCAGTGCGGCTTGTCGCGTTCGAACTTCTCCTTAGCCATGATGGCCTCCTTTTTTTGCTCGGGCGGCGGGGTCGCCACGCCCTGATTTAGAGTGGTGGGCGGAATTCACCCCGCCTTTCCGGTCATGCGAATTTCGCCTGTATCTCTTCCGAGACGGTTTGAGGCACCGGATCGTAATGATCGAACTGCATCGTGAACTGCGCCCTGCCGGAGGACATCGAGCGCAGCGTGTTGATGTAGCCGAACATGTTCGCCAGCGGAGCGAAGGCGTTGATGGCGATCGCGTTGCCCCGGGTCTCCTGACCCGTGACCTGTCCGCGCCGCGAGGTCAGGTCGCCGATGATCGATCCGGTGTATTCCTCCGGCGTGACCACCTCGACCTTCATGATGGGCTCGAGGAGCTTCGCCCCGGCCTTCTTCAGCCCTTCGCGCATGGCCATCCGCGCCGCGATCTCGAACGCGAGCACGCTCGAGTCCACGTCGTGGAACTTGCCGTCGACCAGGGCCACCTTGAAGTCGATCACCGGGAAACCCGCCAGCGGACCGGAGTCCATGACCGACTGGATGCCCTTCTCGACGCCGGGGATGTACTCCTTCGGCACCGCGCCTCCGACGATGCGGGACTCGAAGGAGTACCCCTCGCCCGGCTCCGTCGGGGAGATGATGATCTTGATCTCGGCGAACTGGCCAGCTCCACCCGACTGCTTCTTGTGCGTGTAGACGTGCTCGATCTCGTGGCTGATGGTTTCGCGGTAGGCGACCTGCGGAGCCCCGATGTTGGCCTCGACCTTGAATTCCCGCTTCAGGCGGTCGACGAGGATATCGAGATGAAGCTCGCCCATGCCCTTCATGATGGTCTGGCCCGACTCCTGATCGGTCTCGACCCGGAAGGACGGATCCTCCGCGGCCAAACGCTGCAGGCCTTGGGACATCTTTTCCTGATCGTTCTTCGTCTTCGGTTCGACCGCGATCTCGATCACCGGATCCGGAAAGGTCATCGTCTCGAGAACCACCGGGTCCGCCTTGTCGCAAAGCGTGTCGCCGGTGGTGGTGTCCCGCAGGCCGGCCAGAGCGATGATGTCCCCCGCGAAGGCCGAATTGATCTCCTCCCGGTCGTTGGAGTGCATCATCATCATGCGGCCAACGCGCTCGGTCTTGCCCTTGGTGGAATTCAGAACCGAATCACCCTTGGCGATCTTGCCCGAATAAATCCGGGTGAAGGTCAGCGATCCCACGAACTGATCGTTCATGATCTTGAACGCCAAGCCCGAGAACGGCATCGTGTCGTCGGCGCGGCGGGCGATGTCGCGGACCTCGTCCTCGTCGTCCGGCTTGAACCCCATGTAGTCGACCACGTCGAGCGGCCCCGGCAGGAAATCGATCACCGCGTTGAGCATGGGCTGGACGCCCTTGTTCTTGAACGCCGAACCCGCCAGCACCGGAATGAAGGTCAGCGACAGGGTGCCCTTGCGGACGAGTTCGCGCAGCTTGTCCACGCCGGGTTCCTCCCCCTCGAGGTACGCCTCCATCGCCGCGTCGTCCATTTCCACGGCCGCTTCGATCATCTTGCCGCGCCACTCCTCCGCCATTTCCTTGAGGTCGGCGCGGACCTCCTGACGCGTCCAGGACGCGCCGAGATCCTCTCCCGTCCAGGTCCACTCCTCCATGGTGATCAGATCGATCACCCCGGCGAACTTGTCCTCCGCCCCGATCGGCAGCTGGACGGGAACGGCGCGCGCTCCCGTGCGGTCCTCGATCATCGAGACGCAGTTGAAGTAATCCGCCCCGATCTTGTCCATCTTGTTCACGAACACGATGCGCGGAACATTGTAGCGGTCGGCTTGGCGCCACACCGTCTCGGTCTGAGGTTCCACGCCGGCGTTGGCGTCGAGGACGCAGACGGCCCCATCGAGCACCGCGAGGGAACGCTCGACCTCGATGGTGAAGTCGACGTGCCCCGGGGTGTCAATGATATTGAAGCGGTGCTTTTCGCTCTGGGCGGTCTCGCCGTCCTCCGTCCGCTCCCAGAACGCCGTGGTGGCGGCCGAGGTGATCGTGATGCCGCGCTCCTGCTCCTGCGCCATCCAGTCCATTACGGCGGCGCCGTCGTGCACTTCGCCGATCTTGTGGGATCTGCCCGTGTAGTACAGGATGCGCTCCGTCGTCGTGGTCTTGCCCGCGTCGATGTGGGCCATGATCCCGAAGTTCCGGTAACGCTCCAGAGGGTATTCGCGTTGCATCGTTCCAGTTCCTTTGGCGTGGAGAACCGCGCGGGCGCTTAGCCCCGGTCCCCGGTCCGTTCAAGTCTTTTTTCGCCGTCCCGCGGTCGGGAGGCGTCGTTCATGTTCCGCGCGGCGGTCCGGCGCGCGCGGAGGTGCGTCCGCCGCCCACCGCGCTCACCAGCGGTAATGGCTGAACGCCTTGTTCGCGTCCGCCATCTTGTGGGTGTCCTCGCGCTTTTTCACGGCCGACCCCCGGCCTTGGACGGCGTCGGAGAGTTCGCTGGCCAGACGCTCCTCCATGGTGTTTTCGTTGCGGTCGCGGCTCGCCTTGATCAGCCAGCGGATCGCGAGCGCCTCCCGGCGCTCCGCGCGCACCTCGACGGGCACCTGGTAGGTGGCGCCGCCGACCCGGCGGGAACGCACCTCGACCGCGGGCTTGATGTTGTCGAGGGCTTCGTGGAACACCTCGATCGGGGCCCGCTTGAGGCGTGACTCCACGCGGTCGAGCGCGCTGTACACGATCCTCTCGGCGGTCGACTTCTTGCCGTCGACCATGAGGTTGTTCATGAATTTGGTCAGCACCTTGTCCCCGAACTTGGCGTCGGGCAGGACTTCGCGCTTCTCGGCTGCGTGACGGCGGGACATCTTCCGTTCCTTCTACTTCGGACGCTTGGCGCCATACTTGGAGCGGCGCTGTTTGCGGTCCTTGACGCCCTGCGTGTCGAGCACGCCGCGCAGAATGTGGTAGCGGACGCCGGGAAGATCCTTCACGCGTCCGCCGCGGATGAGCACCACGGAGTGCTCCTGCAGGTTGTGGCTCTCGCCGGGGATGTAGGAGATCACCTCGTAGCCGTTGGTCAGACGCACCTTGGCGACCTTGCGCATGGCCGAGTTCGGCTTCTTGGGCGTCGTCGTGTACACCCGGGTGCAGACGCCGCGCTTCTGCGGGCAGCTCTCCAGATGCAGCGACTTCGAGCGCTTCACCTTGGGCCGCCGCGGCTTGCGGATCAGTTGTTGGATCGTGGGCATCTCTTCGTTCCCCGCGTTTTCATTCACCTTCGGGCCGGACGGCCCCGTTTCATCGAACCGCTCCGAGCGTCCGCGAAACACGAACGCCGCGCGCGGCTCCCGTCGCCCGGAGCCGCCGCGGTGGGTTTCCAGAGGATCGGGGCGTCGGCCCGGATCGTGACCACTCGAATCTGCTTGCCCGGACCCCTCGTCCGGATTCGCGCCCCATAAGACCGGACGATCCGCCCGTCAACAACGAATCGGGATCGGATCCCGCCCCGCCGCCGAAAAAAACGAATCACCCCGCCCGGCGCCCGCCGGGGCGGGCCGTCACCGAGCGGCGCGGCGCTCCCTGTAAAGCGTGAAGAGCCCGGTCGCAACCACGATCGCCGCGCCGGCGAGCGTCGCCGAATCGGGCCAGTCGCCAAAAAACGCGAATCCCAGGACCAGCGCCCAGACGAGCGACGTGTAGCGGAACGGGGCGATGAAGGCGACGTCCCCCGATCGCATCGCCTGGACGCCGCACAGGTATCCGCACACGATGAATCCCGCCGCCCCCGCCAAGGCGCCCAGATGCGCGGGTTCCGGCGCCACCCACCCGGTGAACGGCACGCCCGCGAGGCCGAACAGCATCACCGCGAGCGCGTTCATGAACGCGACCCGCGTCGAGGGAACCGCGCTCGACATGCGCCGGGTCGCGAGATCCCTGACCGTGACGCAGGCCACCGCCGCCAGCGCGTGCCACGAGTGGGCCGTGAATCCCTCCGCTCCCGGACGGACGATCAGCATGACGCCGGCGAACCCCGCCGCGATCGCGCCGAACCGGCGCCAGCCCAGCGGCTCGCGGAACGCGAGAAAACCGCCCAGGGCCACGGTCAGCGGAAGCGCCTGAAGGATCGCCGACAGGTTGGCCAGCGGCATGTTGAAGAGCGCGGTGAGGAAGAAATACGCCGCGCCGACCTCGGCCAGATTCCTCAGGGCCACCAATTTCCGGTCGCGCCGCGGATAGGAATACGAGAATGTTCCCGCCGCGGCCGCCACGGCGCCAAGCGCCGCCGTCGTCAGGACGCCGCGCAGGAACAGGGCCTGCATCAGCGGCATTTCGCCGGACAACATCTTGAAGAACGCGTCGTTGATGGTGAAGGCGGCCATGCTTCCCAGCATGTATAGCGCGCCCCGGGTGTTGTCGGACACGGACATGGCCGCGGGTATGCGCCCCTTCCGCGCGGTTTGGAAGCGTCGCGCCGACGCGGTCGGAGCCTTCGGCCGTGGCCGCGGCCGCCCGGAACCGGTAGCGGACCGCCCCGCGAACGCTCCGTCACAATCGGGCGGAGCGCCGGCGGCATCCGCGGAACATCATGGCCCGGGCGGGACGGACAGTCCCGCCCGCTCCCGCGGACCGCGATCCGTCGGCCGCCCCGCATTGGTCGACCCGCTTCGCGCCGGCCGCCTACCGATTCGTTCCGAATCGAATCGGTGGCGGGCAGGAACTTCGGCGCGGAATCGGAATCCGCGAACGCGGCGGCCGGGATTACGCCGCCCGGCCCGGAGCGGATCAAAGCTCCCCGCGGCGGACGGAGTCTCCCGCGCCGGAATGGTGAATCACGGAACAGCCGAAACGCCCGACGTATCCCGCTTGACCGCTTGGCTTCGCCGGAAGGCCGATTCGCCCGCCATCCCGGAGTGGCCGCGGCACCCGTCCCCAAGCCGATTCGAATCGGAGCGGTCGTGGCATTCCGCCGCGGAAGGAGTCTTCGGCGCCGGAATCGATAACCGCGGAACGGGCCGACGGGGTCGACGCGTCCCCCGCGGATGGTTTTTGCTTAACCGTTGGACCGGCCCGCCCGCCATCCCGGAGTGCCGGCGCTCCACCACCCTTCCCCGTTCGATTCGATTCGGGACGGTCGGGGCTTCCGCCGCGGATGGAACCTTCGGCGCCGGAACCGGAAAAGTCGAAAGGGGTCGGCGACCGACGCTCCGCCCGCGGAACTCCTCGGAATCGCCGCCCGCCGCCATCCTGGAATGATCGGCGTGCCCGCCATCCCCACCGATCGAATCCGATCACCCTCCGCCGCGGCCGCCCCGCGCCGCGCTCAATTCGGCGGTCCCCGCGCGCGGGGAATTCCCGTCGGCGAGCTCGTCGGTCAACACCAGCCCGTCCGGCTGCCCCCGCGCGCGGGGAATTTCCGCCTTTCAATCGGTATCGCGAAGCCGTTCGCCCGCGTTCACCGCGCGGTGATTTTCCGGCGACGACCAATATCCCCGGTCGCCCGGCCGTCGCCGCGCTCATCCCGCGCGGGGATTTCGCGACCGGATCAGGCGCCGTCCAAAACGAAATCGCGCCCTTCCACGAACACTTCCTCGCCGGGGCCCTCGAGCACGAGGGCCGCCTCGACCGCCGCCTTTTTCTGATCGATGACCTCCTTGTCCCGATCCATCGCGATGCCCCGGATGCGCTGGCTCGCCGCTCCGGTTCCCGCCGGAATGAGGCGTCCCACGATGACGTTCTCCTTGAGGCCGATGAGCATGTCCCGCTTGCCCTGCACCGACGCCTCGGTCAGCACGCGCGTCGTCTCCTGGAACGAGGCGGCCGAGATGAACGACCTCGTCTGCAGGGACGCCTTGGTGATGCCAAGGAGGATCGGCTCTCCCCGCGCCGGTCGGCCGCCGCGCTCGTCCGCTTTCCGGTTGGCCTCGTCGAGCTCCGCCTTGTCCACGTGTTCGCCCTTGAGAAGCGTCGTCTCGCCACTGTCGAGGATTTCCCACTTCTGAAGCATTTGGCGGACGATAACCTCGATGTGCTTGTCGTTGATCTTCACGCCCTGCAGGCGGTAGACCTCCTGCACCTCGTTGATCATGTACTCGGCGAGCGCCTCCACGCCCATGATCGACAGGATATCGTGCGGGGCGGGATTGCCGTCCATGATGTAATCACCCTTCTGGACGAAGTCGCCCTCCGCCACCGGGATGTGCTTGCCCTTGGGCAACAGATATTCAACCGGTTCGACTCCTTCGTCGACCGGCTCGATCCTAATCCGGCGCTTGTTCTTGTAGTCGCGCCCGAATCTCACGTACCCGTCGATCTCCGCGATGATCGCGTGGTCCTTGGGACGCCGCGCCTCGAAGAGTTCGGCCACCCTCGGCAGGCCGCCGGTGATGTCCTTGGTCTTCGTGCCTTCGCGCGGGATGCGCGCCAGCACCTCGCCGGCCTGGATGTCCTGGCCGTCCTCGACCGACAGGATCGCGTCCACCGACATCGTGTAGCTGAGCGGATTGCCCGCCTCGTTGCGGACCGGTTCCTCGTCCGCGCCCACCAGGGTGATCTCCGGCTGCAGTCCGGACGCCTTTGGCACCGAGCGCCAATCGGACACGATTTTCTGCGTCATGCCGGTCGCGTCGTCGGTCACCTCCCGGACGGAAAGGCCGGTGACGAGATCCTTGAGCTGCACCCTGCCGGACTTCTCGGCGATGATCGGAAGGGTGTAGGGATCCCACTCGAAGAGTTTGGCGCCCCGCTCCACGGCTTGGCCGTCCTTGACGAAAATTTTCGTGCCGTAGCCGAGTTTGTGGCTGGCCCGCTCGGCGCCCTCGCCGTCGACGATGACGATCTGCATGTTCCGTCCCATGACGATGATCTCGCCCTCGGCGTTCTCCAGGACATTGGCCTCGCGGTACTTGACCACGCCGTCCTGGGACGCCTCGAGGAAGGACTGCTGGCCGCCGTGCGCGGTGCCTCCGATGTGGAACGTCCGCATCGTCAGCTGCGGGCCGGGTTCGCCGATCGCCTGCGCCGCGATGATCCCGACCGCCTCGCCGACGTTGACCATCTGCCCGCGGGCCAGATCGCGACCGTAGCACATGGCGCAAACGCCGTCGTCCGCCTCGCAGGTCAGCGGCGACCGGATGCGCATCTTGCGCACGCCGGCCTCCTCGATGGAGTCCGCCGAGCGCTCGTCGATGAACTCGTCCTCCTTGACCAGCACCTCCCCGGTTCCCGGAGCCACCACGTCGTCGGCGGCGACCCGGCCGAGGATGCGCTCGCCCAGCGTCGCCACGACCTCGCCGTCGTTGACCGCCGCCTCCACGGTGATCGCGCGGTCGGTTCCGCAGTCGACCCTGCGCACGATGCAGTCCTGCGCGACATCCACCAGGCGGCGGGTCAGATAGCCGGAGTTGGCGGTCTTGAGCGCGGTGTCGGTCAGGCCTTTGCGCGCGCCATGGGTGGAGTTGAAATACTCCAGCACGGTCAGGCCTTCCTTGAAGTTCGAAATGATCGGAGTCTCGATGATCTCGCCGGATGGTTTGGCCATCAGGCCGCGCATGCCGCCGAGTTGCTTCATCTGGGCCGGCGAGCCGCGGGCGCCGGAATGGGCCATCATGTAGACCGAATTCGGCTCCGACTGTGCGCCGTCCCCGTCCATCCGCATCGAGGAGATGTCGTCCATCATCGCCCCGGCGACGTCGTCGGAACACTTCGACCAGACATCGACGACCTTGTTGTACTTCTCCCCCTGGGTGATCAGCCCGTCCATGTACTGCTGCTCGAACTCCTTCACCTGCCCGCGCACGCGTTCCACGATGCGCCGCTTCGCCTCGGGAATGACGATGTCGTCCTTGCCGAACGAAATGCCCGCCTTGAACGCCTCGCGGAAGCCCAGGCCCATGATCTGGTCGCAGAATATGACCGACTCCTTCTGACCGCAGTAGCGGTAGACGGTGTCGATGACCTCCTGCACCTCCTTCTTGCGCAGAAGGCGGTTCACCAGGTCGAATGGAGTTTTGGCGTTGAGCGGAAGGATCGCCCCGAGTTTGACCCGGCCCGGCGTGGTTTCGAATCGGCGGTGCACCTCCCCGCCCATTTCGTCGATCTGCTTGACGCGGGCCTTCACCTTGGCGTGCAGGTGCACCTCGCCGGCCTCGAGCGCGTGGACCACCTCGTCCGCGTCGGCGAAGGCCATGCCCTCGCCCTTCATGCCCTCGCGCTCGAGCGTGGTGTAATAAAGTCCGAGAACCATGTCCTGCGACGGCACGATGATCGGCGCGCCGTTGGCCGGCGACAGCACGTTGTTCGTCGCCATCATCAGGACGCGCGCCTCGAGCTGCGCCTCCAGCGACAGGGGCACGTGGACCGCCATCTGATCCCCGTCGAAGTCGGCGTTGAAGGCCGAGCACACCAAGGGATGCAATTGGATCGCCTTGCCCTCGATCAGGGTCGGCTCGAAGGCCTGGATGCCCAGGCGGTGAAGCGTCGGCGCGCGGTTCAGCATCACCGGATGCTCGCGGATCACCTCGTCGAGGATGTCCCAGACCTCGGGACGCTCGGTTTCGACGAGCTTCTTCGCCTGCTTGACCGTGGACGACAGGCCCTGCGCCTCGAGCCGCGAGTATATGAACGGCTTGAAGAGCTCGAGCGCCATCTTCTTCGGCAGGCCGCATTGGTGCAGCTTCAGCTCCGGACCCGTCACGATGACGGAACGTCCCGAAAAATCGACGCGCTTTCCCAGAAGGTTCTGGCGGAATCGGCCCTGCTTTCCCTTGAGCATGTCCGACAGCGACTTCAGCGGGCGCTTGTTGTTTCCCGTGATGGTGCGGCCGCGGCGGCCATTGTCGAACAGCGCGTCCACCGATTCCTGGAGCATCCGCTTTTCATTGCGGATGATGATGTCGGGCGCGCGCAGTTCCATGAGCCGCTTGAGGCGGTTGTTCCGGTTGATCACCCGGCGGTAGAGGTCGTTGAGGTCGGACGTCGCGAACCGGCCGCCGTCCAGCGGCACCAACGGACGCAGTTCCGGCGGAATCACCGGAAGCACCGTCAGCACCATCCATTCCGGGCGGTTGCCCGAATCGATGAAGCTTTCGACGATCTTGAGACGCCTGATGGTGTTCTTGATCTTCGCCTCGCTGGTCGCCTCGGCAAGATCGTGGCGCAGATGCTCGGCCAGGGGTTCGAGTTCGATGCCCGCCAGCATGTCGCGGATCGCCTCGGCGCCGATGCTGGCCTTGAATCCCTCCGCGCCATACGTGTCCTGGGCGTCGAGGAATTCACGCTCGCTCAGCAACTGGCCGTAGCTCAGGTCCGTCAAGCCCGGTTCGATGACGACGTAGGTCTCGAAGTAGAGGATCCGCTCCAGATCCCGCAGCTTCATGTCCAGCATCAATCCCATGCGGGACGGCAGCGATTTGAGGAACCATATGTGCGCCACCGGGGACGCCAGCTGGATGTGCCCCATGCGCTCGCGGCGGACCTTCTGCAGCGTCACCTCGACGCCGCACTTCTCGCAGACGACGCCACGGAATTTCATTCGCTTGTACTTGCCGCAGAGGCACTCGTAGTCCTTGATCGGCCCGAATATGCGCGCGCAGAACAGCCCCTCCCGCTCCGGCTTGAACGTGCGGTAGTTGATCGTTTCAGGCTTCCTGATCTCGCCGAAGGACCAGGAGAGGATGCGCTCGGGGCTGGCGAGCGAGACCTTGATCTCGTCGAACGCCTTCGACGGCGCGAGCGGGTTGAACGGGTTGTTCGTCAGTTCGATGCTCATGGCCTGTCCTCCGCGGGTTCGACGCCGAAACCGCCAGTGTGGTAAATTGGAGGGCCGGCCGCAAGCCGGCCCCTTGGCTCGTCGTCTCGGCCGCGCCCGGGTCCGGGCCCGGCGCGTTCGAAGTTTCCGGCCCCGCGGGAGCGCCCCGCGGTCCCGAAGGCGCCCGGGTAGACGGGGCCCCGCGTTTCCGGAACCGTCATTCCGCCACCTCCTCCGTGTCCCGGAGCTCCATGTTGAGACCGAGGCCCCGCACCTCCTTGACGAGCACGTTGAAGCTCTCCGGCACCCCGGCCTCGAAATTGTCCTCGCCCTTGACGATGGACTCGTAGACCTTGGTCCGGCCCGCGACATCGTCCGATTTGACCGTCAGCATCTCCTGCAGCGTGTAGGCCGCGCCGTACGCCTCCAGCGCCCAGACCTCCATCTCGCCGAAGCGCTGGCCGCCGAACTGCGCCTTGCCGCCCAGCGGCTGCTGGGTGACGAGAGAGTAGGGCCCCGTGGACCGGGCGTGGATCTTGTCGTCCACGAGATGGTGCAGCT
>JANQKA010000624.1 GCA_028281405.1 Hasllibacter sp.
CGGTTGACGATGGTGTTCGCGCCCTACGGAGTTTCGATTTGATCTCAATGCGGCTCGCGTTGCCGATTCCATCAAGACCGCGGGAGCCCTCTTGAACCGCGCGGCGACCTGGAGCGCCGGCGACTTGGGCGTGAGCGCAACAATGGTTGACGATGCGTTCGACGTCATTCGGCGACCCGTGTTGACCACTTCGCCGCTCGCGCTGCTGATTCCATCAAAACCGCGCGGCGCCTATTGAACCGGGCGGCGCCGGGTGGAACGGGGACGACGCCAACTTCCGGGGCGCGTGGCCGACCGGGGTTCAGCGGCTTCCGAGAATGCCGTCGAGCAATTTCCAAATGGCTCCCGCGGTGGACCCGCCGTTTCCGCCATCCGGGGGCGGTTCCGGGGCTTCGGCGCCCCGGAACCACGGCAATCCGGCCTCGGGTGGACTGGGAACCGACAAGGGCAGGGGCGAGGGCTGACGATCACCGACAATTCGGGCCATGGTCTCCTTCCAGATTTCGGCGGGCAACCCGCCCCCGGTGACGCCGGTGAGCGGCGTGTTGTCGTCGTATCCCATCCAGACCCCGGCGACATGATCGGCGGTGAAGCCGATGAACCAGGCGTCCTTCGCCTCGGAAGTGGTGCCGGTCTTGCCGGCGATCGGCCACCCGTCGATGCGCGCGCGCGTTCCGGTGCCGCTTTCGATCGTCTTGGTCATCATCCAGATCAGTTCACGGGCGGATTTGTTGGTGATCACCCGCTCGCCCATTCCGCCGGACTGTCCCATCAACTGTTCCGAATCCCCCTGAAGACGCAGTTCGATCACGCCGTAGGGTTTCACTCCGCTGCCGCCGTTGAGCAATCCCGCGTATGCCCCGGTCATGTCGAGCAGTGTCGATTCGGACGCGCCGAGGGCGAGGGCGGGGCCTTCCGCCAGTTCGCTTGAGATGCCGAAATCCCCGGCGATCCGCGCCACGTTTTCCCGTCCGACACTCTCCGAGACGACCACGGCGGGAATATTCAGGGACCAGCTGAGGGCCTCGGTCAGCGAGACGGGCCCCCTGAATTCTTCGTCGTAGTTTTTCGGTGTCCATGGGCCCGAGCCGGGAATGTCGATGGTCAGCGGGGCGTCCTCGACGAGATCGAATGGCGACAGGCCGAGGTCGAGCGCCGCGGCGTAAACGAACGGCTTGAACGCCGAACCGGTCTGGCGCCTCGCCTGCGTGGCCCGGTTGAACGCTCCGGTTACCTTGGTCCGGCCGCCGACCATCGCCCGCACCGCGCCGTCCGCGTCCATCACCACGACCGCCGATTGCGCTTCGGAGCCTTCGCGCACCTTGGTCTCGAACACCGTCCGGACCGCCTCCTCCGCCGCCTTCTGGATGTCCGGGTCGAAGGTCGTGCGGATGATCACGTCCTCGGTGGTGTCCCGCGTCAGGAATTCCGGACCCGTGCCCATGATCCAATCGGCGAAATAGCCTCCCGCCCGGGCCTGGGCCGCTTGGCTGAGGGTCGCCGGGTTGGATTTCGCGCGCTCCTCCTCGTCCGGCGTGAGATATCCCTGATCCCCCATCAGCCCCAGCACGAGGTTCGCCCTTTCCTGACTGCGCTGGAGGTTGTTCGTGGGTGCGTAGCGCGTGGGGGCGACCAGCAGGCCGGCCAGCATCGCCGCCTCGGAGACGTCGAGGGAGGAAGCCGACTTGCCGAAATACCGCCGGCTCGCCGCTTCGAAGCCGCGGGATCCGGATCCGAGGAAGGCGCGGTTGAGATAGACCGTCAGGATCTCATCCTTGGTGTATTTGACCTCCATCGCCAGCGCGTACACGGCTTCCTTGGCCTTGCGCCAAAGGGAGCCTTGTCGACAATCGGCCTCGTAGGCGGCCTCGGATTCCCATTCGCCGGGATCGAACGGCCTCCCAAGGCACAGCAATTTGGCGGTCTGCTGGGTGATGGTCGAGCCTCCGTGTCCGGACAGGGGGCCGCGCCCCTCCCGCAGGTTTATCATGATCGCCGAGGCCACCCCGCGCGGGCTGATGCCGAAGTGACGGTGGAACCGCTTGTCCTCCGTCGCCAGGATCGCGTTGACGAGGTGGGGTGTGACCGTGTCGGCGGTGATCGCCCCTCCGAATTGTTCGCCTCTCCAGGCGAACACCCCGCCGTGGCGGTCGAGCATCGTGACGGATCCCCGCGCGCGTCCGTCCAGCAGGTCGGCGGCCGGGGGCAAGGCCGCGGCGTAATAGAGCACGGCCAGCCCGATGAAGATCACGGCCGCGACCGCGGCGCGGTAGGCGATTCCCCAGACCAGGCCGAGGACGAAGCGCAGCGGCCACAGGAGGATGTCGACAAGGAATCCGCGGCGTTTTTTCTTAGGCGCGCCGCGCTTGGCTGGACGGTCGGTTTTTTTGCTTGTCATGCGCGGGGCTGCTCCGCCTGATTTCACCGGGCAATAGCGGAAAAGTCCGCGGATGTGGAGATGCCCGGCCTCCGCCGGTCCCTTGCCGCGACCGCTCCGACCGCTCATCGCGCCCGCAACCGAAGGTATCGGCGACTCCGGGTATTCCAAAGCCCTGGGATTGGAATCCTTCGATGTGCCTTCAGGACACCGTCGTGCCGGTTCGCGGCGCCCCCGCATGGCCTCGCGGAACACTCCCGGCTTCGGGTCGTGGCGGGGCGCTGGCGTAGCCTCCCTTCCAAGGCAACTCCCAAAGGGGCAAAGGAGGGTCGGTGCCGCTCGACGTGACCGACGTTGGAGACCTTCTTGAAAAATCCCATCGGGATTTCACGGGGATCCCGAGTACGGCTGCATCTTCCGTGGCGGGTGATTCCCAAGTCGTGACATTACGTTGCGACCTTGCATCGGAGATCGCCCAGCGGCGCCGAATCCAATCGCTCCGGACCATGCGGGCGGAGATGAAGCATGGCGGCTGAGGCGGCCGCTTGACATCGTCGGCGACGGTGGTGTCTTGATGATGATTGCGGACGGTTGGGGGCATGGTAAAGACTCGGACTGGTCCGGGGCAGGGCACGCCGGACTTGTGCTTGTGGTGCGATTAGGGAAGGTCGAATCGATGAATTCTGTGACAACCGGAGCGATTCCACCGATGCCGCCCGCCAATCCTGGCGGAGGCGTCGGCGCGGCCATCCCCCCGCGTCCGCCGATCCAAGTGTTCGTCCCGGTGGGCCGGAGCGATTTCAACCACCTCAATCATCCCGCCTCAACGAGAGATGGGCGGGCAGAGCGCCCGTCGGCCTTCGCGGGAATTGAGGCCGTTGCCGGAAAATCGGCCGCGGCGGCGGGGGAAGGCGACCGTGACCAACAGCGCTCCCTCGCGGCGTTGGTGCGGTTTGGGGCCCTTCACGAAATTCAACTGACGGGTGGGCGGCGCCCGGAAACTCCCAACACCTCCTATGAAATGGCCACTTCGGCCCCGTTTTGGTTCACCACGAACCGGAGAGGGTTTCGGCTCACGAGGGCGGAAGATTGGATATGTTCACCGAAAGATTCCTCGCCGCGGAGACGCCACCGACTAGGCCGTGGAATCTCGGAGTCTGCGGCATGACGGTCGCGCCAGGCACAAATGTCTACAACTTGGGCGAGGTTCCATGCAGTGGAGTCGGTCTGGAGTGGACGGAGGCGGAGCTCGACGCGGCCTTAAGGGGACGGGTCGCGGCTACCCTGTTCGACGACGAGGAATATGCGGAAATCGAGAATTTTCTTTCTGTCACGGCGGAGGCGGGGTTCGCGCAAGGGAGCCTCGACCCCATTTGGGATATCCCGGATGAAATGGATGATTGGCGCGTCGGCGAAGCCATCGCGGATGCCTATTTGACAATTCATAGGAACTGCTTGTTTCCGTGGCCACATTCAAGGGATGAACGCAAGGCCGGGTCAAGCCTGCCGGGGGCCGACCTCATTGGCTTTTTCACCGGCGCCCATGGCGATTGCTTGGCCTTTGGTGAGGTGAAAACCTCATCCGATCCCAACCACCCTCCAAGAACAATGTCCGGACAAACCGGACTCATGCGACAACTTGAGGATCTTCGGGACAACGAAAAGCTCCGCGACGGACTTCTTTTGTACTTGGCCTACCGGGCAAGGGGAACGGATTGGAGCGAACGTTTCCAAAACGCCGCAAGACGGTACTCGAGAAACAAATCGGATATCCGAATTTTCGGATTTGCGCTTAGGGATGTGACGCCGAATCCCAGAGATATTCAAAGCCTCGTGGGAACGCTTCAACATCCATGC
>JANQKA010000664.1 GCA_028281405.1 Hasllibacter sp.
GCTCTCGGACTCCTCATTCTGGATGAAAAAAAGAATACCGCGCATGCGAACATCTCCTCTGTTTGCAGGACATCAACGTGTCCACCCACACTATACACCAGAAAACCAGGGGATGCAAGAAAAATTTGTCTCGAATCGGACGGCCAGGCGGCTCCGGGGGCGCGGTGGAATCATCGGCCCGCCGTCCGTTTCGCTCCGCCGCCGCCCATAACGCTCCGCGACCGCCCGCAACGCTCCGTCGGCGCCCGTTACGCTACGCTGCCGCCAGAAACGCTCCGTCGACGCGTCATGGCGTGGCGAGGCGGAAACATTGGCCCGCCGACGCGGGCGAATCACCGCACGGGACGTCCCTCGGCTTGGAATGCCGGTCCGCCGGATACCGCTCCGGTTTGTCCGGGATGGTTCCGGAGGCCGCGGCGCGCAGCGGGCGGATCTTCGAGGACCGCCGTCGCCCCGCCAATGGTGACGCCCGCCGTCGACCGTTACCCCCGTCGGCGCGGCGTGGAGTGTCGGAATCATTGGCCCGCCGACGCGGGCGAATCGCCGCACGGAACGTCCCTCGGCTTGGAATGCCTGTTCGCCGGAAACCGCTCCGGTTTGTCCGTGAAGGTTCCGGAGGCCGCAGCGCGCATCGGGCGGATCTTCGAGGACCGCGGTCGCCCCGCCAACGGTGAAGCGCGCAGCCGAAGCCGGAACCGCGCACACGCGACCGACACCGATTCAGTGTCGCGCGGGAGCCGCCCCGACACGCCGTGGCGACTGCTGCCGCGCCACCCTCACAATTAATAATGGGCGGCCCCGAGGGTCCGCCCAGCGCATTTCAGCGGGGACCTATGCGGCCTCCGTCCAACTTGTAGAACACCCAGTACCAAAAGTCCCAAGTCGCGGTGCTTTCGTGCCCCTGATCCTGGATGAAAAGCAGAATACCTCGCATGCGAACACCTCCTCGTCTTGAACGGACATCGTCTGTCCGAACTTTCCCTTTCACGCCCGAACCTTGAGCGGCAAGGTAATTTTGTCCCAAATCGGACGGTCGAGCTCCGCTGGGGTGTGACGGAATCATCGTCCGCCGCCGACGCGCCCGCCGCGGTCGGCCCGCCACACGCGACGCTCCGTCGGCGCGGAACGGCAGGCTCGCTTGGAGCCGCCTTGGATTGTCTTGGAAGGCCTTTGGGACCGTGCTCGCCAACGGCGAAATTTCGAAGATCTTGGGCACTTTCTTTATTCCCAAATCAACCACTCCGACCGCGCCGAGGAACCCGCGATCTTGAAGACGCGAAGCCCCGTCGTCGAAGGTGAACTGGCGCGTCGGATCGTGGGATTCGTCCCGACCACGCGCCGGGAACTCATGAAGGAGAATCCCGGCATCGCGGAGACGTTGGATTTCGCCGCCGCGATCATGGGTTTGCGCGTCGCCGACCTCATCTCAGTCCCATCGGAGCCACGGGCGACCCTCATGACTCTTCTGAACATGCAATCGGATCGGGAGTGGATCACCCCGGAAGCGGCCGCCCGAATCGCAGGCCAAGCCTCGTGAGCCGCGTGACGCGCTTCGTCCCGCGCGCTCCCCGACCAACTCCACGCCTGACGGGATTCCTGGCCCACCCGCGCCTGTCGCCGTACTCTTCTCCGACCCATCGGTGCCGCGGGCAACATTCGCGACTCTTCCGAATCGCAATCGGATCGGGAGCGGACCACCCCGGATGTGACCGCCCGAATCGCCAGCCGAGCCGCGTGAGCCGCGTGACGCGCTTCACCCCCGCGCGGTCCCCAGCCAACTCCGCGCCTGACGGATTCCCGGCACACCTGCGCCCGTCGCTGACCCAACGGGCCGCGGGCGACCCACGCGACTCTTCCGAAACGAATCGAATCGGGAGCGAATCACCCCGCAAGCGGCCGACCGAATCGCCGGCCAAGCCTCGTGAGCCGCGTGACGCGCTTCACCCCGCGCGATCCCCAGCCAACTCCTCGCATGGTGGGATTCCTGGCCAGCCCGCGCCAGTCACCGACCTCATCTCCGCCCCATCGGCTCCGCAAGCGACCTCCGCGACTCTTCCGAAACGAATTCGGATCGGGAGCGAACCACCCCGGAAGTGGCCTCCCGAATCGCGGCCAAGCCTCGTGACGCGCTTCGCCCCCGCGCGATCCTCGGCCAACTCCACGCATGGCGGAATTCCTGGCCCACCCGCGCCTGAACGGCCTGCGCCTGGGCGTGGAGGAATCCGATGTCGCGCTCGCCGCGCCGACCCATGTCGAGGCCGCCAAGCCCGGAGAGGCCCGACGGGCCCTGAAATCCGACCGAGCGGGCTGTCGTGGGACGCCGCTTCGACTCCCCATTCGACGCCTTCTGGATCGATTCCGGCCGGGTGAGGCGGAAGGCGCAGCCTGATCCGCCCACGAAATCCGCCGCCCAGCGTGTCAGGTTCACGCTTGAACCCGCGTTGAATGCGCGGATGGACCCGGTGTCGCCGAATTCCCCGATGGCGGTGTGGGCGAAACAGTGGCGGCGGCAAGGCAACCTCGTCGCCACCGGGGTCGAAAACCTCATGCGCCGAGACCATCGCGGGATCGTCCGTCTCGGGTACATCGCCGAGGCCGAATTATTTTCACCGCCGGGCTATTCAAGACCCCCGATAATCGCTAACAAGGAGCGCGAAGGCCACACGAACTCGCGTTGGTCGTTTTTTGGAGGCAAGTGTGAAATTCAAGTGCCCCGAACCGAATGAATCTGTCGATTCGCCCTCCTTCCTGGTGGATGTCGCCGGCCGTTGCTTCGAATATTCCAGGAATCATCCAAAGCGCCTCGATAGCTGGACCAGCGAACGGATCCCGGACTTGAATTCACCCCCGAT